>NZ_GL882878.1:314-926 GCF_000195655.1 Klebsiella sp. MS 92-3 | reverse complement strand
GTCAGAACGTTAACACGCAGCCCCTGATTGTCCGCCTGCCGCTGGCTCAATTTGAAAACATGGCCATGATTCGGCGCTGAATATCACCGTCTTTGTTGACCAGTGTTTTAGTGACAAACGCTGCATGGTTTTTCGTAGTGTTATATCCCTTCCAGACTTCATGTGGATCGAGAGCATACGCACAAACCTTACCAGCAACGGGGATTCTAACTAATGCATTTTTTGACTCTAAGTAATTGAGCCACCGAATAATTGTGCTTCTGCTAACTCCAAGTTTTTCAGCTAGGAATTGCTGATCCGCAACGACAGCGCCACACGTAGGATCGATATGCTCCGCTAAAAATGAGTACAGCTTCAGTGCTGATATGCCTTGGCTATCCTTCAGCAGCTCTCGAACGCGCTCCCAACCTTTTGGGGATACCTGTGTAAACCTTGAATTCTTCTTTGCTTCTTCGAGCTCCTCGGTGTTTTTCTTTGCCTCATCTGAAAGTTGTTTCAGTCGTTTTTCTGAATCAATAAACATGATTTTTTCCCTCTGAAAATCCCATGCACTAACGTTGGTTCAAATCTAAGCCATCATGACACATCTGTGCAACACCTTGTTGCGTGTTG
>NZ_GL882878.1:0-142 GCF_000195655.1 Klebsiella sp. MS 92-3 | reverse complement strand
GCGTGTTGTCGCATCCAGGATGCGACAACGTTGTGTCACCCTAGATGCGACAGGTAAACAAAAAACACACTAAAAAAACAACAACTTACAAATCGGCGTAAAAGATCTATTCTAGGCAAGGGTGTTGCGCGCAACGCAACGC
>NZ_GL882877.1:44818-53324 GCF_000195655.1 Klebsiella sp. MS 92-3 | reverse complement strand
TGTTGAGTAACCGTTTGATATACAGGGCTCTGTAGACCGGATAAGGCGTTAGCCGCCATCCGGCACAATGACGGGAACGGAGTCTGGTACAGCTTGCCCGGCGGCGCTGCGTTTGCGCGGGCCTACGGTGTTGAGTAACCGTTTGATATAGGGAACCGTAGCCCGGATAAGGCGCAGCGCGCCGCCATCCGGGAGACTATTGCGGGCAAAAACAGGGGGACTTAGCCTTCGTTTTCCGCCAGTTCACGCAGATACTGGAAGATCAGGCGCGCCGATTTCGGCGGCTTGTTGCCTTCTTTCTCTTTCTTCGCATTGCGGATCAGCGAACGCAGCTGCTGACGGTCAGCATCTGGCCACAGGTTCAGCACTTCAGCGACGGCGTCATCCCCGTCGTCAATCAGTCGGTCGCGGATCTGCTCCAGCTTGTGGAACAGCGCAACCTGCTGGTTGTGACGGTTTTTCAGCTTGTCCAGCGCCTGACGAATCGGATCGACATCGCGGTTGCGCAGCATCTTGCCGATAAGCTGCAGCTGGCGGCGGCGACCCTCTTTTTTGATTCGCTGGGCGAGTTCGATGGCGTCGCGCAGGTCGGTATCCAGCGGAATTTTATCCAGCGCGTTTTTCCCCAGGTCAACGAGTTCCGCGCCAAGACGCTTCAGTTCTTCCGCGTCGCGCTTAATTTCACTCTTACTGACCCAGATGATTTCATCATCTTCATCTTCAACGTCATCACCGGGCACGTCGTCGAGCCAGTCTTCGGGCTGCTTTGTCATCTCAGGCTCCTTAAAAAAAGAGGCTAATGTTACCAGTTAAGGCGCGCACTGAAAAACGGTTCTCTGTTAGACTTCAGTTAACTCCTTCTTACATTATGGCATTAGCAATGAAAGTCATCTCTCAAGTTGCACAGCAGCGTAAGACGCTGGAAGAAGCCGTTACCACGGCACTGGAACTGGCGGCAGGTAAATCTGATGGTGCGGAAGTTTCCGTCAGCAAAACCACGGGCATCGGCGTCAGCACCCGCTATGGCGAAGTGGAGAATGTAGAATTCAACAGCGATGGGGCATTAGGCATCACGGTTTACCATCAGAACCGCAAGGGCAGCGCCTCCTCCACCGATCTTAGCCCGGACGCTATCGCCCGCACCGTGCAGGCGGCGCTGGATATCGCCCGCTATACCTCCCCGGACCCGTTTGCCGGCGTAGCCGATAAAGATCTGCTGGCCTTTGACGCCCCGGATCTGGACCTGTTCCACCCGGCGGAGGTCTCCCCGGACGACGCCATCGAACTGGCCGCCCGCGCGGAGCAAGCGGCCCTGAAGGCCGATAAACGCATCACCAACACCGAAGGCGGCAGCTTTAACAGCCACTACGGCATTAAAGTGTTCGGCAACAGCCATGGCATGCTGCAGAGCTACTGCTCGACTCGCCACTCCCTCTCCAGCTGCGTCATTGCGGAAGATGACGGCGATATGGAGCGCGACTACGCCTACACCATTGGCCGGGCGATCGAGGATCTGCAGTCCCCGGAATGGGTCGGGGAAGAGTGCGCCCGCCGCACCCTGTCGCGCCTGGCGCCGCGTAAGCTGTCGACCATGAAGGCGCCGGTCATTTTCGCCAACGAAGTGGCGACCGGGTTGTTTGGTCACCTGGTCGGAGCGATTGCCGGCGGCGCGGTCTACCGTAAATCGACCTTCCTGCTCGATTCGCTGGGCAAACAAATTTTGCCGGAGTGGCTGACCATTGAAGAGCATCCGCACCTGCTGAAAGGGCTGGCCTCCACGCCGTTCGACAGCGAAGGCGTGCGCACCGAACGTCGCGATATCGTCAAAGACGGCGTGCTGACCCAGTGGCTGCTGACCAATTACTCAGCGCGCAAGCTGGGGATGAAAAGCACCGGCCACGCCGGGGGCATCCACAACTGGCGCATTAACGGCCGCGGCCTGAGTTTTGCAAAGATGCTTAAAGAGATGGGCACCGGTCTTGTGGTTACCGAACTGATGGGGCAGGGTGTCAGTGGCGTCACCGGCGACTACTCACGCGGCGCATCCGGCTTCTGGGTAGAAAACGGCGAAATTCAATATCCTGTCAGTGAGATCACCATTGCAGGAAATCTGAAAGAAATGTGGCGTAATATCGTGACCATTGGCGATGATATTGAAACGCGCAGCAACATTCAGTGCGGTTCTGTGCTGCTGCCGGAGATGAAAATCGCCGGGCAATAACACCTGTTTGCTTAAATAATAAAAAGGAAGTGAGCAATGCGTAAAAAACTGTTAGCGATGCTGGCTGTCTCTGCTTTTGCGCTCGGTTCAGCGTCGGCCTTCGCCGACCTGGGCGAAGACATGGACACTCTGGCAGAAAACCTGCAAGTGGTACAGAAGACCTCCGACGCCGGCGAGCTGAAAGCGGCGCTGAATAAGATGCGTACCGCCGCGGTCGATGCTCAGAAAGAGACCCCGCCGAAGCTGGAAGGCAAAGCGGCCGACAGCGCTGAGATGAAAGATTACCGTCACGGTCTGGATATTCTGATCGGCCAGATCGACGGTGCGCTGAAGCTGGCGAACGAAGGCAAGGTGAAAGAGGCGCAGGCCGCCGCGGAGGAGTTTAAAACCACCCGCAACACCTATCATAAGAAGTACCGCTAACCGTTCTTTTCGGGAGGCATTAGCCGATGCCTCCCACCTGAAAGCCTACCGATATCACATTTTTCCACTCTCTTTTTCCGGCCTTTCCGCTGCCGCGGGCGCCTTGTCCACGCTCATTGTTGTGATACATCTCACGCCATAGCCGTCGTTTTTACCTTTTCCCTGTGAATATGTGGGGTCGATCCCCCCTGCCGCCTCCCTTTCCACTTCGAAGTGGAAAACAACTCGCTACAAACTCCTGTCCCCCGGCGCTACCTTGATTTCCAGAGACATCAGCGGGGTAACACAAGTGAATAACGGAGCGGTAATAAACGACGTAGGGGAGCAGGCGGCGCAGACCGAACGCCTGGCTGACAAGATGTTACAGCAGGTTTTCGCCCTGTTAAGCCGTCACGACATCGTCCCTAACGACGTTCAGGAGCAAATGCTGACTTCCCACGTGCGGGCCATGGCCCACCGGTCAATCAGCGGCGAACCGCTACCGGAAGTGGATGCCAGTCTGTTCGAAGAAATTTCTGAAGATTCAATGATGCTGGCCCGCGAAGTGGTCGCACAGTTCGGCAACCTGCCTGATGAAGAGGCCTGGCTGCTCTCCGTCCACTTCGAAGTCGCGAAAGATAACCTGTAAGGAGCAAAACATGGAACAAATCACTGTAGTCATTGGCGACCGTCTGGGTAAAGGCCAAAAAGTCGCCGCAGGCGCTGAAAAAGCGGGCGCACGTGCTGTGGTCGTCCCTGGCGTTGCGGCCGACATGAAGCTTGGCGACATAATGAAAGCGGAAAACGCCACCTTCGGCATCTCCTTCTGCGGCAGCGGCGGCGCTGGCGCCATCACCGCCCAGACCAAATACGGCTACAAAGCAAAATATGGCATGCGCTCTATTGATGAGGGCGTCACCGCTATCAACGAAGGCTGCAACGTGCTGGGCTTCGGCTTTATGGATAAAGAAGAGCTGGGCGAGCGGCTGGTAGAAGCCTGGAAAAAGAAATACGGCGCATAAGTATGAAAGAGCAATTCACCACCACGGTGAGGGTTGCCGGCAAAGGCGAAAGCAAATCACGGGCCTTCGCCGATGCCCTGAACCATGTGCAGGCTGCGGTGATGAAATCATCCTCGCGCATCCTACTGCGTATTGAGCCACAGGACGTGACGGTTGTTCATGCGCGCGAAGCGGTACGAAAAGAGGCGTTTCTGTTCTTCTTTTTGCGCCGTGAACGACGGACCTACAGCGTGGAGCTGGACGTCACCGTCAACGTGACCGCCATCGATCTCGATAAAGTGGATTTCGTCACGCAAACCTGATTGTTAGCATAAGGTCTGACTATGTTCCTGATAATTTTAATAAAATCGCTTATCATCGGCGGCCTGGTCGGCGTCGGCGTGGGCGCCGGAGCGGCACGCATGTTTCATGCCCCCCCCACGCAGGGGATGGGGGCGTTTCGAACCCTGGGCGAGCTGAATTCCTGTGAGGGCGATCCGGCCTCCCACTTCTCCTTTGGCCTTGGCTTCTTCTTTAACGCCTGGGCCTCTTCCGTTGCAGCAGGCTCCTTCACCCAGGATGTTGACCACCGCATTATACCCAACTGGGGCGCGGCGGCGCTGATGCTGAAAAATCGTAACGTCGGCGAAACGCTGCACGATCCGAAAAAAATGGCCATCTCCTGCGGCATCATCGGCATGATTGTCGTCGCCTTCCTCAACCTGACCGCCTCGTCCGTACCGGAAGCGCTGCAGGTGACCGCCGTTAAGGTACTGGTGCCGGCGGCAAACCTGCTGGTAAACACCGTGATGCCGGTGATCTTCTGGCTGGCGGCGATCGATGCCGGTAAAAAATCAGGCTTCTGGGCAACGATTTTCGGCGGCGCCGCGCAGCTGATTATGGGTAACGCCGTACCGGGTCTGGTGCTGGGGATCCTGATCGGTAAAGGCGTCGAAGAGAGCGGCTGGAACCGGGTGACTAAAGTGATGATGGTGGCCATCGTCGCGCTGTTTGTCCTCAGCGGCTTCTTCCGTGGCTTCGACATGAAGATGATCGAATCCTTCCATCTGACCGTGCCGAACTGGCTGGACATGATCCACAACTCACTCAGCGGCAAGTAACGGGAGCCGGATAATGGAACAGAATAAAGGTTTTTGGTATGCCGACTGGTCGTTCCCGATCTTTGTTGGCCTGCTCTCCTCCGGCGTCTTCGCCGGGACCCACATGTACTACCTGTACGGCATCGGCGCCTTTAACGAAGTGGCCTTCGTGGCGATGCTGAAGTCGGGGATTGATACCGGCGTTTACGGCGCGGTGGCGGCGTTTGGCGCCAGCTTCCTGTTCGCCCGCATCATCGAAGGGTCGCTGGTAGGGATCCTCGATATCGGCGGCGCCATTCAGACCGGTATCGGCCTCGGCGTACCGGCGCTGCTGCTCGGCGCGGGCTTTGTCTTCCCGGTGGCGAACTTCGCCGCGTCGCTGGTCACCGGCCTGGTCCTCGGCCTGGCGGTGGGCTACATCATCATTCTGGCGCGTAAGTTCACCATCAACCAGAGCGATTCCACCTACGGCGCCGACGTGATGATGGGGGCCGGTAACGCCTCCGGCCGCTTCCTCGGTCCCTTGATCATCCTCAGCGCAATGACCGCCTCGATTCCTATCGGGATTGGCTCGCTGGTTGGCGCACTGCTGTTCTACATCTGGCAGAAACCGATCACCGGCGGCGCCATCCTCGGGGCGATGATCCTCGGTTCCATCTTCCCGGTGGCGATTAGCTAAGCGCCCGATGGCGCTGCGCTTATCGGGCCTACAAGCCAGCGCGGTTTGTAGGCCGGATAAGGCGGTACGCCGCCATCCGTACACTCTTTTCATCAGGAGATAGCTATGTTTGATTTACTCCTGCGCCGCGCGCGCCTCGTCGACGATACCCTGACTGATATCGCCATTCAGGACGGGAAAATCGCGGCGCTGGGCGAGATTAGCGCGCCCTCCCGTAAAACCATTGAGCTGAACGGCAAGGTTTACGTCAGCGCTGGCTGGATTGACTCTCACGTTCACTGCTACCCGAATTCACCGATTTATCACGATGAGCCGGATAGCGTCGGCATCGCCACCGGCGTCACCACCGTGATCGATGCCGGCAGCACCGGCGCCGACGACGTCGATGACTTCTATCAACTGACCCGTAAAGCGGCGACGGAAGTTTATGCGCTGCTCAACATCTCCCGCGTCGGGCTGATTGCGCAGAATGAGCTGGCCAATATGGCCAATATCGACGCCGCCGCGGTGAAGCAGGCGGTGCAGCGTCATCCCGACTTTATCGTCGGCCTGAAGGCGCGGATGAGCAGCAGCGTCGTCGGCGAAAACGGCATTACGCCGCTGGCGCGCGCCAAGGCCATTCAGCAGGAAAACGACGATCTGCCGCTGATGGTGCACATCGGCAATAACCCGCCGAACCTCGATGAAATCGCCGATCTGCTGAGCAGCGGCGACATCATTACCCACTGCTATAACGGCAAGCCGAACCGCATTCTGAATCCTGCCGGCGAGCTGCGCAGCTCTATTACTCGCGCTCTGCAGCGCGGCGTGCGTCTCGATGTCGGCCATGGCACCGCCAGCTTCAGCTTTGAGGTGGCGCGGCGGGCGATTGCGCTGGGCATTCTGCCGCACACCATTAGCTCCGATATTTACTGCCGCAACCGGATCGACGGCCCGGTGCGCTCGCTGGCGCTGGTGATGTCGAAATTCCTCGCCATCGGCATGACGCTGCCGCAGGTGATTGACTGCGTGACCGTCAGCGCCGCCGAAGGGCTGCGCCTGTCGCGTAAAGGGCGGCTGGAAGTGGGCTTCGACGCCGATTTAACGCTATTTCGCCTGGAGCACCGGCCCACGCTGCTGGTGGATGCTGAAAAAGAGAGCCTGCAGGCTGACAACATTCTGGTGCCGCTGGCCGCGATCCGCGCGGGCAAAGGCTATCTGACCGAACAAGGGAGCGTGGAACATGCCTTCGATTTTTGAGAAATACCATTTAAAACAGGTGATTAATACTTCTGGCCGCATGACGGCGCTGGGCGTTTCCACGCCGCGCCCGGAAGTGGTTGAAGCCGCGATGGCCGGTATGAACCAGTACTTTGAAATGAAAGACCTGGTGAATAAAACCGGCGAGTACATCGCCAAACTGTTGGATGTGGAAGGGGCGACCGTTGTCTCCTGCGCATCGGCGGGGATTGCCCAGTCGGTAGCGGCGGTGCTGGTGAAAGACAGCGACTGGCTGCTGGAGAATCTGCACGTTACGCCGATTGAGAATAACGAAATCGTGTTGCCGAAGGGCCACAACGTCAACTTCGGCGCGCCGGTTGGCACCATGGTGGCGTTGGGCGGCGGTAAGCTGGTGGAAGCGGGCTACGCCAACGAATGTTCTGCCCAGCAGCTGGCGGCGGCGATCACTCCGCGCACCGCGGCGATTCTGTACATCAAATCCCACCACTGCGTGCAGAAAAGCATGCTCAACGTCGCGCAGGCCGCGGAAGTGGCGCGCCAGCATAACGTACCGCTGATCGTCGATGCGGCGGCGGAAGAAGATCTGCAGTGCTACTACCGCATGGGCGCCGACCTGGTTATCTACAGCGGCGCGAAAGCGATTGAAGGGCCGACCAGCGGGCTGGTGATCGGCAAAACGCAGTACGTCGAGTGGGTTAAACGCCAGTCGATGGGGATTGGCCGGGCGATGAAAGTGGGTAAAGAGGGCATTCTCGGCCTGACCTGCGCCATTGAACACTACCTGACGGCGAGCAAAGAGAGCGGCGAGCAGATGGTGGCGAAGATGACGCCGTTTATCGAACAGCTCAACGCGCTTAACGGCGTGACCGCGCGGGTGGTGTGGGACAGCGCGGGCCGCGATATCGCCCGCGCCGAAATTAAATTTGATGAAGCCACGACCGGCGTGAAGACCGGCGATCTGGTTAACGCGCTGAAGCAGGGTGAATACGCCATCTACTTCCGCGGCTATAAAGCGAATGAAGGCATTATCGAAGCCGATGTCCGCAGCGTAAACGCGGAGCAGCTGGCGGTGGTCGCTCGCCGCATCGCAGAAGTTCTGAATAAGGAGAAACAAGCATGAAACTGACCCCAAACTTTTACCGTGACCGCGTGTGCCTGAACGTCCTGGCGGGCAGCAAAGACAACGCCCGTGAAATTTACGACGCGGCGGAAGGTCACGTCCTGGTCGGCGTGCTCTCCAAAAACTATCCGGACGTCGCCAGCGCGGTGGCCGATATGCGCGACTACGCGAAGCTGATCGATAATGCGCTCTCCGTCGGGCTGGGGGCAGGCGATCCAAACCAGTCGGCGATGGTGAGCGAGATTTGTCGCCAGGTGCAGCCGCAGCACGTCAACCAGGTCTTCACCGGCGTGGCTACCAGCCGCGCGCTGCTCGGGCAGAACGAGACGGTGGTCAACGGCCTGGTCTCTCCCACCGGTACGCCGGGAATGGTTAAGATCTCCACCGGCCCGCTGAGCAGCGGCGCGGCGGATGGCATTGTGCCGCTGGAAACCGCCATCGCGCTGCTGAAAGACATGGGCGGCAGCTCCATCAAATACTTCCCGATGGGCGGCCTGAAGCACCGCGCCGAGTTTGAAGCCGTCGCCAAAGCCTGCGCCGCGCACGATTTCTGGCTCGAGCCGACCGGCGGTATCGATCTGGAAAACTACAGCGAGATCCTGAAAATCGCCCTCGATGCCGGGGTAAGCAAAATCATCCCGCATATTTACAGCTCGATTATCGATAAAGCCAGCGGTAACACCCGCCCGGCCGATGTGCGCCAGCTGCTGGAGATGACCAAACAGTTAGTGAAGTAGTGCCCTTGTCCCCCCCCCCCCCCCC
>NZ_GL882877.1:36059-44706 GCF_000195655.1 Klebsiella sp. MS 92-3 | reverse complement strand
GGGGGGGGGGGGGGGGCAGCTTATCCCACTGAACCATCAAGGAGTTGCTATGCCTGTCGCTCGTCATCTGCTTGTCGCTTCACTGTCCCTGTTTGCCGCCGCCGCGGGCGCCGCGCAAACCCACTATGCCTGGGTAGGCACCTATAACCCCAATGGCGAAGGTCTGTATCGCTTTACCGTCGATGCCAAATCCGGCGCCCTGCGCGATAAGACGCTGGTGAGCTCGTTGCCGAACGTCGCGCAGTTAACCGTGTCGCGCGATGGCAAAACGCTGTATGCCGCCAGTGAAGTCGAAAAAGGCGTGGTGCAGGCGTGGCGCATTGAAAAGAACGGCGAGCTGACCGCGCTCAACCAGGTCGCCTCCGGCGGCGCCGGGCCGGTGTATCTCTCCCTGACGCCGGACGGTAAGCATCTGCTGGTGGCTAACTATGTCAGCGGCAGTATCGCCGTGCTACCGGTGCAAGAAGATGGTAGCCTGGCTGAGGCGGTGGACAGGCATCAGGATGAAGGCCCGGCAGGCGCCGAACGCCCGGCGGCGGCCGTCGAGGGCAGCTTCGCCATCAGCGATCACAACGGCCCGCATGCCCATATGATCGCCGCCGATCCCAGCGGGAAATACGTTTACTCTACCGATCTGGGGCTGGATCGGATCTATCAGTATCGGCTGGATAGCGCCAGCGGCAAGCTAACGCCGAACGATCCGCCGTTTATCGCCGCCTCGTCGCCGGGAGCCGGCCCGCGCCACTTCGTCTTTACGCCACAGGGCGACGGCCTGTGGCTGATTAATGAGGAAGCGTCGACGCTGACCTTCTATCATCTGGATAAGCAAAGCGGCCTGCTGCGTGAAGGCAAAACTGTCTCCGCGCTGCCGGAAGGGTATAAAGGCACCAGCTTTGCCGCCGGACTTGTGTTGAGCAACGATGGCAAACAGCTATATGTCGCCAACCGCCTGCATAACAGCATTGCCCACTTCACGGTGCTGGCCGACGGCAGCCTGAGTCACCAGGAAGATATCTGGACGCGTGGCGATTATCCCCGCACCCTGACGCTGGATAATCAGGGGCAGTGGCTGTACGTCATGAACCAGCGTAGCGATAATATTACCCGCTTCAGCGTGGCGCCGAAGGATGGCAAATTAACCTTTGCCTCCGACTATACGCCGGTCGGTAGCCCATCGCAGATGGTGATATCCGCCCAACCCTGAGCCGTAATTACAAGGAACTGACATGCGATTTCCCAACCAACGCTTAGCGCAACTCTTCACCCTGCTGCGAAATGAAACGCTGCCGCAGGATGAGCTGGCGCAACGCCTGTCGGTTTCCACCCGTACCGTGCGCGCCGATATTACCGCCCTGAATACGCTGCTGGCGCAATATGGCGCGCAGTTTATCCTTAACCGCGGCAGCGGTTATCAGCTGAAGATAGATAATCCGACGAGTTTCCAGGCGCTGGAGGAGACCGCGCCGAAGGCGCAGCACGTGCCGCGTACCGCCCAGGATCGCATCACGTTTCTGCTGGTGCGTTTCCTGACCTCGGCGTTCTCTATCAAGCTGGAAGATCTGGCGGATGAGTGGTTCGTCAGCCGCGCCACGCTGCAAAATGACATGGTTGAGGTGCGCGAGCGCTTCCAGCGCTATCAGCTGACTCTTGAAACCCGCCCGCGCCACGGTATGAAGCTGTTCGGCAGCGAGGTGTCAATTCGCGCCTGCCTGACCGACCTGCTGTGGGAGCTGACCCAGCAAGGCGATATCGCGCCGCCGATCGGCGCCGAGGCCTTTGCGGCGGAGGTGCCAGCGCTGCTGGAGCCGGTGCTGCAGGAGACGCTCACGCGGCATCATATTCGCCTCACCGACGCCGGCGAGCGCTTTGTCTGCCTGTATGGCGCGGTGGTGGTGCGCCGCGTCAGCGAAGGCTACCCGCTGGCCGAATTCAGCGCTGAAGATGTGGCGCAGAACGTCCGCGACGCCGCGCGCGAGCTGACGGGCGAGCTGCAGCGGTTGGCCGGGAAACCTTTATCGCCCGCCGAAGAAGAGTGGCTATGCGTGCATATCGCGGCCCGTCAGGTGCAGGATGTCGATCCGGAAACTATCAGCGCCGACGATGATGAAGCGCTGGTCAATTACATCCTGCGCTACATTAACAGCCAGTATAATTACAACCTGCTGGACGACGCCCAGCTGCATGCCGATCTGCTGACCCACATTAAAACCATGATCACCCGGGTGCGCTACCAGATCATGATCCCCAATCCGCTGCTGGATAACATCAAACAGCACTACCCGATGGCCTGGGATATGACCCTGGCCGCGGTCTCCAGCTGGGGGAAATATACTCCGTACACCATCAGCGAAAACGAAATCGGCTTTCTGGTACTGCATATCGGCGTTGGGCTGGAGCGCCACTACAACATCGGCTACCAGCGTCAGCCGCAGGTGCTGCTGGTGTGCGATACCAGCAATGCGATGGTACGGATGATCGAGGCGATCCTGCAGCGTAAATATCCGCAGCTGGAGATCGCCGCTACCATCTCCCAGCGCGAGTACGAACAGCGGGACGCGATCGAGGCGGATTTCGTTATCTCAACGGTGCGGATCGGCGAAAAAGACAAGCCGGTAGTGACCATCGCGCCGTTCCCCACCGACTATCAGCTGGATCAAATCGGCAAGCTGGTGCTGGTGGACCGTACCCGTCCGTGGATGCTGAATAAATACTTCGATGCCGCCCACTTCCGGGTGGTGGATAAGCCGATGGATCAGCAAACGCTGTTCGCCGAGCTGTGCCAGCAGCTGCTGGAGGAAGGCTTTGTCGATGCGGAGTTTCATGCTTCGGTAGTGGAACGTGAAGCGATCGTCAGCACCATGTTGGGGGATGGCATTGCGCTGCCGCACTCCCTGGGGCTGCTGGCGAAAAAGACGGTGGTTTATACCGTTATCGCCCCGCAGGGCATCGCCTGGGGCGACGAAACCGCCCATCTCATCTTCCTGCTCGCTATCAGCAAGCGCGAGTATGAAGAGGCGATGGCGATCTACGATATTTTCGTGACTTTCCTGCGCGAGCGCGCCATGAGTCGCCTCGCCGCGACCCGCAGCTTTGATGAGTTTAAAACGGTGGCGATGGAGTGCGTCAGCCGGTTTTGAGAGGCGTTTTCCAGATTCGAGTGTAATTCAAATGTAATGCTATACTGCATTACAAAATTCCCCTTTCCGGAGGCATAATGGCCACGCTCAATGTTCGACTGGACGATAAACTCAAAAAAGAGGCTTATGCCGTGCTGGAGAAACTCGATATGACACCAACGGAGGCGGTACGCCTGCTGTTTCAATACATTGCGGAAAATGGCCGCATGCCGGTGAAAAGTATGACCATCAGTGATGGCGAAGCGGCGTTATTACGCACCGTTCGCGAACGGCTGGAAAACCCACGGCCAGGGGTTAAGGTGAGTCTGGATGACCTATGAACTGGAGTTTGATCCACGAGCCAGGCGCGAATGGCAGAAGCCTGGCGAGACGGTCAAAAAACAGTTCAAAAATAAGCTCCAGCAGATTGTGCAGAATCCGCGAATTGAGTCGACCAGGCTGAGCGATTTACCGGATTGCTACAAAATCAAGCTTAAGGCGTCAGGTTATCGGTTGGTGTATCAAGTACGAGATAGTGTGGTGGTGGTTTACGTTATTGCCATTGGCAAAAGAGAGAAAGCGGCCGTTTATCATCAGGCGAATAAACGGCTCTAAACGCTATCGCAAATGATGTACGACCTGGTTGCTGCTGCCGCGCCAGATAAGCGCCGGATCTTTCAAATCCTGCACAAACTTACCGTCAACCAGCACGTTAATCAGGTTCACGACTTCCATCTGCTCGGCGTTCAGTTCGTCAATCTTATAGCCCGTCCAGACCCAGATATCTTTGCCGGGGCATTCGGCGCGCACGCGCTGAACCAGCTTTAAAATATCCGCGACGTTCTGCGGATGCAGCGGATCGCCGCCGGAGAGCGAAAGCCCCTGGCGTTTGATGCGGGTGTCGTTGAGGTCGGCGATGATACGGTCGGCCATCTCAGCGGTAAACGGCATACCGGAGTTCACCCGCCAGGTGCTTTTGTTGTAGCAGCCGGGGCACTCGTGGACGCAGCCGGAGACAAACAGGGTGCAGCGGGTGCCGGGGCCGTTGACGATGTCGACGGGGTAGTACTGGTGATAATTCATTTTCGCTTCTCAATTAACGCCAGAGCGGCGTTGGCTGCGCTCACTCACCCCAGTCACGTACTGAATGTACGCTCCTGGGGATTCCTTCGTTTGCCGCCTTGCTCTGACGCTAATTGCTTTGCGAAAACGAAGGAGTGCGGCCATTTCCTGGCGTCGCTGCGCTCGGCCGAGCTACAACAGTGGTAGTGGTAGCCCGGATAAGGCGCTGCGCGCCGCTATCCGGGAACGGCTCCTTAGTGGCCAAACGGCTACGGGGCCGGTCCCTTCTCCCCGTTGGGGAGAGGGTGAGGGGCTAAACCAGCTGGAATTAACCAATCTGCCCATTGCCCAAGTGCTTCACGCGGCGCTTCACCTCTTCCTGCTTGCCGGCGTTGAACGGCCGCGCGTCCGGGCTGCCGAGATAACCGCACACCCGGCGGGTAACGGAAACGCGGGCGGCATCGTGGTTACCGCATTTCGGGCAGGTAAAGCCCTTGCTGGTGCACTCGAACTCGCCGGTAAAACCGCACTCGTAGCACTCATCGATCGGCGTATTGGTCCCGTAGTACGGCACGTGCTGATAGCTGTAATCCCACACGTCTTCCAGCGCCTTGAGGTTATGCTGGATATTCGGGTACTCGCCGTAGCAAATGAACCCCCCATTGGCCAGCGGCGGGTACGGCGCTTCGAAATCGATCTTATCGTACGGGTTGACCTTCTTCTCCACGTCGAGGTGGAAGCTGTTGGTGTAGTAACCTTTGTCGGTTACCCCTTCCACCACGCCAAACTCGGCGGTGTCGAGACGGCAGAAGCGATCGCACAGGTTTTCGCTCGGCGTGCTGTACAGGCTAAAGCCGTAGCCGGTTTCTTCCTTCCACAAATCGACGGCGTCGCGCAGGCGCTGGACGATGGCCACGCCTTTCTCACGCAGCGCCTTGCTGTCGTACATATGCTGGTTGCCGTACAGCGCATTGATGGTTTCATGGATACCGATATAGCCCAGAGAAATGGACGCGCGGCCGTTTTTGAAGATCTCGGAGACGTCGTCGTCGGCTTTCAGCCGCACGCCGCAGGCGCCTTCCATATACAGGATCGGCGCCACGCGAGCCTTCACTCCTTCCAGGCGGGCGATACGGGTCATCAGCGCTTTACGCGCCAGCTGCAGGCGCTCGTCCAGCAGCGCCCAGAAGGCGGCTTCATCGCCTTTCGCTTCCAGGGCGATGCGCGGCAGGTTGAGACTGATCACGCCGAGGTTATTGCGTCCATCATGCACCTGCTCGCCGTTCTCGTTTTCCCATACCCCGAGGAAGCTGCGACAGCCCATCGGCGTTTTAAACGACCCGGTGACTTTCACCACCTGATCGTAGTTGAGGATATCCGGGTACATGCGCTTGCTGGCGCACTCCAGCGCCAGCTGTTTGATGTCGTAGTTCGGGTCGCCGAACTTATGGTTCAGGCCGTCGCGGATCGCGAACACCAGTTTCGGGAACACCGCGGTTTTGCGATTTTTACCGAGGCCGGCAATGCGGTTGCGCAGAATCGACTGCTGGATCAGCCGCGATTCCCAGCTGGTGCCAAGGCCGAACCCGAAGGTGACGAACGGCGTCTGGCCGTTGGCGGTATGCAGTGTGTTAACCTCATACTCCAGCGACTGGAAGGCGTCGTAGCACTCTTTTTCGGTACGGGCGCGGGCATAGCCTTCGGCATCCGGGATCTGCCACTCTTCGGCGATTTTGCGATGCTTTTTGAAGCTTTCGCTGACGAACGGCGCCAGCACTTCATCGATGCGGTTGATGGTGGTGCCGCCGTAAATATGGCTGGCGACCTGGGCGATGATCTGCGCCGTCACCGCGGTGGCGGTAGAGATAGACTTCGGCGGCTCGATCTCCGCGTTGCCCATCTTAAAGCCCTGGGTCAGCATGCCTTTCAGGTCGATCAGCATGCAGTTGAACATCGGGAAGAAGGGCGAGTAATCGAGGTCATGATAGTGGATCATGCCGCGCTCGTGGGCCATCACCACATCGTGGGGCAGCAGGTGCTGCCGGGCGTAGTGCTTGGCGACGATCCCGGCCAGCAGGTCGCGCTGGGTCGGGATGACTTTACTGTCCTTGTTGGCGTTTTCGTTGAGCAGCGCGGAGTTGGTCTGCTCGACGAGGCCGCGGATCTCCTGATTGAGGCGGCCGCGCTTCTCACGCTGGCTATCGCGGTCATGGCGATACTCAATGTAGGCGCGCGCCAGCTGCTTATAGGGGCCGGACATCAGCTGGTTTTCCACCGCGGTCTGGATCTCGTTGATGTCGACCTGGGCGCGGCCCTGCATTTGTTGGCTAACGACTTCTGCGACGGTGGCGCAATAGTCTGCGTCATCGACTCCCGCTGCTTTAGCTGCACGCAGAATTGCTTCCTGAATGCGCTCTGAGTTGAACGGCACTTTACAGCCATCACGTTTCATCACATGCGGTGTCATGATCACTCCATATATAGAACAGGTTATCCACAGAGGCGGAGGTTATCCCGAAGGCGCTGCACGCTACGGCTCGTGCTGTTTACCTTCGGATCCGGCCCGTTTTATCCACATCTCATCACCGCCAGACATCGACAAGATATGGTGACATAATAGACGATTAATACAACATGTTGGGCCGAGGCGCATTTTAAGTTCTATATGTAGTGATTTGCATCAAAGATGTTTGCGATTTTATTGACCCAGAACAAGGTAAAAAGGTGAGAGTACGGATGATGGGCGCTGGCGATAAATGTAAATTTAGGCGCTTAAAATATAAGCAAAAATCGAGCCCGTTCAGGCATGAAACGGGCAAATATTCAGGCAATCAACGTATCGTTAAGCAGATCGACCAGCAGTAGCAGGGCATAGCGAGCCTGCTGCGGGTCAGCGGGCAGCGGCAGGATGGCGCTGGCCATATCGCCAAGGGCGTGCTGTTCCGGCGTCAGAGCAATAATGGTCACTCCCTGCGTACGCGCCTGCAAAGTGGCGCTTTGCAACACAGGGTTGGCCTCGGCAGTGGCCAGCACCAGCAGCAGATGATCGTCATTGAGGGTGCTGGCGGTCAGCCGCATCAGCGCCGCATCCTGACAGAGATTAATCGCGATGCCGGAGGGCAGTAGCTGATGCTGGAGCAGCGCGGCCAGCGTCACGTCCTGGGCGCCAAGGGCGAAGCAGTGTACCGCACGGGCGCTCAGCAGGCGCGATTTACACTTTTCCACCGCCGCTTCTGCGGTATGGCCGAGCTGACGAGTTAGGGTAACGCCAAGGCTGCTAAGTTTGTCGCGCCAGGCGACGGGCAGGGCGGCGCTGTCCGGCGTAAGCCAGCTGGCGCGCCGTTCGCTGGCCTGCGCCAGCTGTTTACGCAGATCACGAATATCATCGCAGCCCACCGAGCGGGCGAAGCGGGTAATGGTGGCAGGGCTGACCCCCGCGCTGGCTGCCAGCTCGTCAATAGAGGCGCTGGCGGTAAAGCTTAGATTTTGTAGAATAAAGGTGGCGACGCGCGACTCCTGGGCACTAAAGCGGCGCATTCCTTCCTGCAGCTGACCTACGATATCCATCCTCATGTTCCCTTTGGCAAAACCCGCATTTGAAAATATTTTTCAATTATCGACTGCCTCTCTTTATAGCACTCACGCCGCATATTTCCTATGGTCAGAGCAGTAAAGGGTGACACCCTGGCGATAAAAATGCGCAAAAATTGAGCCTCGATCACATCGGTGAAAATTATTTTCATATAGCCTTCACTATCACACAATATTAACAATATAGTCGTCCAGGCCCTGAGGGCTGAAGCGATAACACGTAAAGGGGAAGCGCAATGCCACGAATCGTACTCTGTTGTGCCGCAGGCATGTCGACCAGCATGCTGGTGAACAAAATGAAAGCAGAAGCCCAGCAGCGTGCGCTGGCGCTGGAAATCTATGCGGTGGCGGTGGCGGAATTTGAACGCGAATTGCCAAACGCCGACGTCATCCTGCTCGGGCCGCAGGTTAAATATGAAGCCGGACGGCTAACCGCGCTGGCCGCGCCGCAGGGCAAGGCGGTGGCGGTGATCGATATGGCTGACTACGGCATGATGCGCGGCGCTGCGGTGTTGGATAAAGCGCTAGCCCTGCTCGAACACTAATTTTCTCATCCCGTTTTTCATCATCATCACGTGCGGTCCTGGCGATCGCGCGCGGCGCTCTGTATGCCGAAAATCCGAAAAGAGGACACTATGCAAGCACTGAAAATTGCCGTTATCGGCGGCGGCAGCAGCTACACGCCGGAGCTTATTGAAGGGATTATCGTTCGTTACGAGCAGCTTCCGGTTACAGAGCTGGCGCTGGTAGATGTCGAATCCGGCCGGGAAAAGGTGGAGATCATCGCCGCGCTGACCCGGCGGATGCTGAAACATAAAGGGCTGGAGCAGGTGGCGGTCAGCGTCCACTTTACGCTCGATGAGGCCATCCGCGGCCGC
>NZ_GL882877.1:31800-35903 GCF_000195655.1 Klebsiella sp. MS 92-3 | reverse complement strand
GCTGGGCCAGGAGACCACCGGCGTCGGCGGTTTTGCCAAGGCGCTGCGGACGATCCCGGTGATCCTTGAGGTGGCGCGCAAAGTGGAACAGCTGGCGCCGGAAGCGTTCATTCTCAACTTTACTAATCCGGCGGGGATCGTCACCGAGGCGGTCAGCCGCTACAGCACGGCGAAGATCATCGGCCTGTGCAACGTGCCGATCAACATGCAGCACATGATCGTCGGGATGCTGGGCGCCCAGGAGTCCGAAGTAAAACTGCGCTTTGCCGGGCTCAACCATATGGTTTGGGTGCATAAGGTGCTACAGGGGCGCGAGGATGTCACCGGCAAGGTGATCGACATGCTGTGCGACGGTAAGGCGCTGTCGATGAACAACATTAAAGAGCTGCCGTGGCCGGCGGAATTCCTGCGCGCGCTGAAGGCGATTCCGTGCCCCTATCATCGCTATTTTTGGCTGACGCCGGCGATGCTGGCGGAAGAGATCGCCGCGGCGAAAACCAAGGGCACCCGCGCCGAACAGGTGATGAAAGTCGAGCAGGAGCTGTTTGCGCTGTACGCCGACCCGCAGCTGGAAGAAAAACCGGAGCAACTGAGCTTTCGCGGCGGCGCCTACTACTCGGAGGTGGCCGTCGAGCTTATCAACGCGATCTACAACAACCTGGGCGCGGAGATGGTGGTGAATACCCGCAACAACGGCGCGATTCATGGCCTGGATGATGATGCGGTGGTGGAAACCAACAGCATTATTGATGCGCAAGGGGCGCGGCCGCTGGCGTTCGGCCCGCTGCCGCCGGCGATGAACGGCCTGACCCAGCAGGTGAAAGCCTTCGAGCGGTTGACGATTGAAGCCGCGGTACACGGCTGTCGCGAAAGCGCACTGCTGGCGCTGGTGACCAACCCGCTGGTCGGTAACGTCACCGATGCCCAGGCGCTGCTGGATGAAGTATTAACCATCAACCGTCAATGGCTGACGCAATTTAACTGACCGCTATTTCCCCTCGGGAGCACACCATGTCGAATACAAGCTGGATTGAACGTTACGTCATGCCGGCGGCGCTGAGAATCGCCGGGCAAAAGCACGTCCTGTCGGTGCGCGACGGCATCATTCTCAATATGCCGTTTATGTTGATTGGCTCATTCTTCCTGATTTTCGCCTACCTGCCGATCCCCGGCTATGCCGACATGATGAGCGGCCTGTTTGGCGAGGTCTGGCGCGATAAAATGCTGTACCCGGTGAAAGCGACCTACGACATTATGGCGCTGATTTCCAGCTTCGGCATCGCCTACCGGCTGGCGGAGAAGTATCGCACTCTCGATCCGCTGAGCGCTGGAGCGATGTCGCTGGTGGCCTTCATGATGACGATCCCGCAGAACACGCTGTTTACGCCGGTACACGGCGCGGCGGAGGTGATTAAAGGGGTGATCCCGGTGAGCATGGTCGGCAGCCAGGGGCTGTTTGTCGCCATTGTCATTTCGCTGCTGTCGACGGAGATTTATCGTTTGGTCGCCAGCCGCAATCTCGTTATCCGCATGCCGGACGGCGTGCCGCCGGCAGTGGCGAAATCATTCCTTGCCCTGATCCCCGGCTTCTGCGTGCTGGCGGTGGTGCTGGCGCTGCGCCTGGCGGTCGAGGCCTCGCCGTTCGGCGATATCAACAGTATGATCGCCACCCTGATTGGTATTCCGATGCACCACGTCGGCGGTACGCTGCCGGGCATGATTATTTCAGTCATTTTGATTGGTATTTTGTGGACCCTGGGCCTGCACGGCGACGCGATCGTACTGGTGTTTATCCAGCCGGTATGGCTGTCGAATATGTCCGAGAACCTGACGGCCTTCCAGAACGGTCAGCCGATCCCGCATATCATTACTCAGCAGTTTTACGATCTGTGGATTGCCCCCGGGGGTACCGGCGCGCTGCTGGGGCTGGTGATTTTTATGTTGCTGCGTAGCCGTAGCCAGCAGATGAAGCAGCTGGGGAAAATTGCCGCGCCCGGGGCATTGTTTAACATCAGCGAGCCGATGGTGTTTGGCATCCCGCTGGTGATGAACCCGTACTTTTTCCTGCCGTTTATTTTAACGCCGGTGCTGCTGGTGATCGTGTCCTATACCGCGATGGCGACCGGGCTGGTGGCGCCGCCCGCCGGAATCGCGCTGCCGTTCACCACGCCGATCTTCATCAGCGGCTATCTGGCGACCGGAGGGCATATCTCCGGCACGGTGCTGCAGGTGGTGAATTTAGCGATTTCGCTGGTGGTCTACTATCCGTTCTTCCGCGCCTGGGATCGGCTAAAGGCAAAAGAAGAGCACGCCTCGGCGCAACCCCAAGCGAGCGCTGCGATTGCTGATGCCGACCGCGCATAACCTCCAGCCTGACAAATCGTAGCCCCGGTGAGCGTTGCGCCACCGGGGAAAAGCGTTATCCCTGCAGCCACCATATCGCTTCGAACGGCCGCAGCGTCAGCCCGGTCGGGCGCGGGGTGGTCTCGGCATAGTTGCTGATGATCATCTTCCACTCGCCCGGGGCCTCAGCGGGCTGCCAGGCCTGCAGCTCGCGGCTCAGGTTAGCGGCGACTACCAGCGTTTGCCCCTGCCACTGACGACGATAGCACCACAGCGACGGATGCTCCGGCAGCAGATCCTCGTAATCGCCCCAGGTCAGTAGCGGCAGGGTTTTACGCAGCGTAATCAGCTGCTGATAGGCATAAAACACCGAATCGGGGTCCGCCAGCGCCGCCTCGACGTTGATCTCCTGGTAATTATCGCCAAGGCCGATCCACGGCTCACCGTCGCTGAAGCCACCGTTCTCGCCGGCGTGCCACGGCATCGGCGTGCGGCTGTTGTCGCGCGACTTGCTGGCGAGGATCGCCAGCAGTTCGTCCGGGCTTTGCCCCTGCGCCGCACGTTCGATAAACATATTGTGGCTTTCGACGTCACGGTAATCGCTGATGCTGCTGAAGTGCGGATTGGTCATGCCGATCTCTTCGCCCTGGTAGATATAGGGCGTGCCCTGCATGCCGTGCAGCACCATCGCCAGCATCTTCGCCGCCGTCACCCGGTACTCGCCTTCGTCTCCAAAGCGCGACACGATGCGCGGCTGATCGTGGTTACACCAGAACAGCGCGTTCCACGCCCGATTGTGCATTCCCTGCTGCCAGTGGCGGAACAGCGCCTTCAGCGCCACATAGTCCGGGCGGGCGAGGGTCCATTTCTCTCCGCCGGGATAATCGACCTTTAAATGGTGGAAGTTAAAGGTCATCGACAGCTCGCGGCCGTCCAGCGCGGCGTACTGCTGGCAGTGCTCCAGCGAGGTGGAGGACATCTCGCCGACGGTCATCAGGTTACGCGGGGTGAAGACATCGCGGCTCATCTCCTGCAGGAACTCATGCACCCGCGGGCCGTCGGTATAGAAGCGGCGGCCATCCCCGTCCAGATCGCAGGGAAAGGTCTGGTCTTTTGAGATCAGGTTGACCACGTCGAGGCGCAGACCGTCGACGCCGCGGTCAGCCCAGAATTCGCAGACCTTTTTCAGCTCGGCGCGCACCGCCGGATTCTCCCAGTTGAGATCCGCCTGCTCAATGGCGAACAGGTGCAGATAATACTGCCCGCTGTCGGCGTGCCACTGCCAGGCGTTACCGCCAAATTTAGAGCGCCAGTTGTTCGGCAGGGCGTCCGGTTCGCCATCGCGCCAGATATAGAACTGGCGGTAGGGACTCTCCTTATTCAGCGACTGACGGAACCATTCATGTTCGGTCGACGTGTGGTTCAGCACCATATCCAGCACGATGCGGATGCCGCGGGCCTTTGCCTCCGTCACCAGGGCGTCAAAGTCGGCCATCGTGCCGTAGGAGGGATCGATGGCGGTGTAGTTCGCCACATCGTAGCCGTTATCCACCTGCGGTGAGACGTAGAACGGCGTCAGCCAGATGGCGTCGACCCCAAGCTTTTGCAGATAGTCGAGGCGGGAGGTGACGCCGCGCAGGTCGCCGGTACCGCTGCCGGTGGTATCCTGAAAACTCTTCGGATAGATTTGATAAATAACGCCGTTTTGCCACCAGTGGGGGAGATGATTCATAGTACTTTCCTGCTGCAACGAGGGGGGG
>NZ_GL882877.1:26048-31670 GCF_000195655.1 Klebsiella sp. MS 92-3 | reverse complement strand
GCCCCCCCCGAAAGAAGAAGTTAGACAATCTGCAAGGTGCCCTGACGGTACTTGCGCTGATACACCACGCTGGTGAGGATAATCGGCACCACCACCGCGATAGCCATCGCCATGGCGTACACCTGCCAGTAGGTAGGCTGGATGGAGAGGATCCCCGGCAGGCCGCCGACGCCGATGCCGTTCGCCAGCACGCCGTTCAGGCCGCACAGCAGGCCGGCGAGGCCAGAGCCAATCATTGCGCACAGCATCGGGAAGCGGTATTTCAGGTTGATACCGTACATCGCTGGCTCGGTGACCCCGAGATAGGCGGAGATCGCCGCCGGTACCGAGATTTCACGTTCATTCTGCTTGCGGCTGGCGATGATGATGCCAACCACCGCCGACGCCTGGGCAATATTCGACAGCGCAATCAGCGGCCACACCGGGGTACCGCCCATGCTCTGGATCATCTGCATATCGATAGCGAGGGTGGTCTGGTGGACACCGGTAATCACCAGCGGCGCGTAGAGGAAGCCGAACAGCGCGGCGCCGATCGGCGCGAAGCTGCCGGTTAACAGATGGCGTACCGCGAAGGCCACGCCGTCGCCGATCAGGCGGCCGAACGGACCGATAATGGCGTGCGCGAGGAACACCGCGAGGATCAGCGAGCAGACCGGGACAATCACCAGGTAGAGGTAGTCAGGCACAATGCGCTTGAGGCGCGTCTCGATAAAGCCTAAGGCCAGGCCAGCCAGCAGGGCCGGGATCACCTGCGCCTGGTAGCCGACTTTGGCAATGGTAAACAGGCCGAAGTTCCACACCTCCGGCACCTGCTGGCCGAGGAGATAGGCGTTCATCAGCTGCGGGGAGACGAGGGTGACGCCAAGGACGATCCCGAGGATCGGCGTGCCGCCCATCTTCTTCACCGCTGACCAGCAGATCCCCACCGGCAGATAGAAGAAGATCGCCTCGCCAATCAGCCACAGGAAGTCATAGATGGTTTTCAGCGACGGGTGCATCTGGGCCAGCGTCTGGCCATTGCTCATGGGCAGGTCGCCGATAACGTTGCGGAAACCGAGGATCAGACCGCCGCTGATCAGGGCCGGCAGCAGGGGAAAGAAGATCTCGGCGAAGTGCGAGATTAACTGTTCATGCCACTTCATATTTTGCCGCGCGGCCTGCTTGACCTGCTCTTTGTCGGCGGAGGTCTGGCCGGTGGTCGCCAGCAGGGCCTTGTAGTAATCGCCCACCTCGGTGCCGATGACCACCTGGAACTGGCCGGCGTTAGTGAAGCATCCCTTCACCATGCGCAGCTGCTCAATCTCTTTTGGTCTGGCGATGGCCGGGTCGTTCAGCACAAAGCGCAAACGGGTAATACAGTGGCTGACGGTGGCGATGTTACCGCGCCCGCCCACCAGTTCGATCAGTTTATCGATGTCCTGCTGGTTTACTTTGCTCATGATGAAGCCTCAAAAACAGAGGGGAGAGATGCCGTTTTTACCTTGAGGGCATCCTAACCGTTCCGCTTAATTTGCAAAATGGGAACGTTCCCGAAGCCCGGCGACGATCACATAAATCGCCCGAGCGAGATTAATTGAGGGCGGCGGGAATCACGATCTGGCGGGGATCGACGCTGCCGGCGATCTGCTCGATCAACTGCCGGGCGGCCCGGCGTCCGGACTCGGCATAGCCCGGATCGACGGTCAAGATTTCCGGGTGGAGAAACTTCATCAGCGGCGTGCTGCCGACGCTGGCGAGCTGCAGCGCATCGCGACCCTGCTGCTGGAGGTACTTGCTGGCGCCGAGGGCGAGGGTATCCGTCGCGCAGACCAGGGCGCTGGTTTCAGCCGTCAGCACGCTGGCGACGGTGTCATATCCCTGCTTCATGCCCAGCCCCGGCAGGGCGGCGGTGGGCGTCAGACGATGCTTTTTACAGAAGGCGAGGTAGGCCAGATGGCGGCGTTCGCCGGTGGTGACGTCGCTGTGCGGTACGCCAAGAAAACTGATGTGGCGGTGTCCGCGATCGTAGAGCCGCTGCATCAGCAGCGTGATGGCCCCCTCGTCGTCATAGCACACCGAGGCGAAGCCGGGAGCGTCGCGGGCCATCAGCACCAGGGTGTCGCGCCAGGGGGCGAGCATCGCTTCGTCGATGCCGGTAAAACCGAACAGCACCACGCCGTCAATATTGCGCCGGGCGAGCATGCCGAGATGCTCCTCCACCAACGCCGGGGAGAACTGGCTCTCCATCATAATCGGATCGTAACCCTGCTCATAAAAGGCGGGCAGCATGGTCTGCACGGCAAGGTTTTCCGACAGCGAATCGAGACGGGTGACGATAATCGCCACCACTTTATCGCTCTGGCCGCGCATGGCGCGGGCGGAACGGGGGGGGGAGAAACCGTGCTGCTGCATCACCGCTTCGACGCGCTCGCGGGTCCGTTCGCTGACCCCGCTCTCGTTGTTAAGGACGCGGGATACCGTCGATTTCCCTACGCCGCTTAAGCGCGCGATATCTTTGATGGTCAGCCGGTTCTGCATGCGGAATTCTCGTCAGGGATGGTAGAAGTGAGCCTAATGCTACTCAACCAAACCGCAATGAGCAAAGTCTGGTTTACGTTCGGTTTAGTTGCGCGGGTTTATCATCGCCATTATTGCCACACAATCCTCAGCGAGGGCGCTATAATTCGCGCCGTTTATATTCACTTACCGGAGATAGTTATGGACCCCGATCCCACTCCTCATCCTCGATGGAGCAACCTTTCTTTCCGGTAAGCCTGTTTAACACTGCTTTACCGGAAAGCGTAAAGCAGTGACGTCCTTGATGTCCCTGCCATAAAAATAACATGCCTGACAGGTAGGTTTTGCTACGCCCGTCGGCAACGCTGCGTTCGCTTTGGCGAGCGCGGAGGGACTGTTTATGCTGAAAAATTATACCCGGCAGCTGTTCGCGCAGCTTAGCCGCCATCTGCCACGTCGTTTAGTCCAGCGCGATCCGCTGCCGGACGCCCGCCATCTGGCGAGTGGCCCCATTCCTGAATCGCTTGGTCAGCATTGCCTGAACGTGGCGGCGATGGACGACCAGGAGATCTGGCGCGCCTTTGACAGCCACCCTGAAGGGCTCAATGAAGGCGAAGTGGCGGCGAAAATTCTCAAACATGGTGACAACCAGATCCCGGCGCAGAAGCCCTCCCCGTGGTGGGTGCATCTGTGGACCTGCTATCGCAACCCGTTCAACCTGCTGCTGACGGTGCTCGGCATCGTCTCCTATTCCACCGAGGATCTGTTCGCCGCCGGGGTTATCGCCCTGATGGTGGGGATCTCGACATTGCTCAATTTCATCCAGGAGGCGCGCTCGACCAAAGCGGCGGATGCGCTGAAAGCGATGGTGAGCAACACCGCCACCGTGCTGCGGGTGGTGAACGAGCAGGGGGAGAGCCGCTGGCTGGAGCTGCCTATCGACCAGCTGGTGCCGGGCGACATTATCCGGTTGTCGGCGGGGGATATGATCCCGGCGGACCTGCGTATCCTGCAGGCGCGGGATCTGTTCGTCGCCCAGGCCTCGCTGACCGGCGAATCGCTGCCGGTGGAGAAAGTGGCCCGCAGCCGCGATCCGCTGCAGCAAAACCCGCTGGAGTGCGACACCCTGTGCTTTATGGGCACCAACGTGGTGAGCGGCTCGGCGCAGGCCATCGTCTTCGCCACCGGCGGCCGCACCTGGTTTGGCCAGCTGGCCGGCCGCGTCAGTGAACAGGAGAGCGAGCCGAACGCCTTTCAGAAAGGCATCAGCCGGGTCAGCATGCTGCTGATCCGCTTTATGCTGGTGATGGCCCCGGTGGTGCTGCTGATCAATGGCTACACCAAAGGCGACTGGTGGGAGGCGGCGCTATTCGCGCTGTCGGTGGCGGTCGGCTTGACGCCGGAGATGCTGCCGATGATCGTCACTTCGACGCTGGCGCGCGGGGCGGTGAAGCTGTCGAAGCAAAAGGTCATCGTGAAGCACCTCGACGCCATTCAGAATTTCGGCGCGATGGACATCCTCTGCACTGATAAAACCGGCACCCTGACCCAGGATAAGATTGTGCTGGAGAACCATACCGACGTCTCCGGCAAGGTCTGCGAGCGGGTACTGCATGCCGCCTGGCTCAACAGCCACTACCAGACCGGCCTGAAAAACCTGCTCGACACCGCGGTGCTGGACGGGGTTGAGCTGGATGCCGCCCGCGGGCTGGCGGAACGCTGGCAGAAGGTGGATGAGATACCCTTCGACTTCGAACGCCGCCGCATGTCGGTGGTGGTGAAGGAGGATGACGCCGCGCATCAGCTGATCTGCAAAGGGGCGCTGCAGGAGATCCTCAACGTCTCGACCCAGGTGCGCTACAACGGCGATATCGTACCTCTGGATGACACCATGCTGCGCCGCATTCGCCGGGTGACCGATACCCTCAACCGGCAGGGGCTGCGGGTGGTGGCGGTGGCGACTAAATACCTGCCGGCCCGCGAAGGCGACTACCAGCGCGCCGATGAGTCGGACCTGATCCTTGAAGGTTACATCGCCTTCCTCGATCCGCCGAAAGAGACCACCGCCCCGGCGCTGAAGGCGCTGAAGGCCAGCGGCATCACGGTGAAGATCCTCACCGGCGACAGCGAGCTGGTGGCGGCGAAGGTGTGCCATGAAGTGGGACTGGATGCTGGCGAAGTGGTGATTGGCAGCCAGATCGAAGCCATGAGCGACGACGAACTGGCGGCGCTGGCCAAACGCACCACGCTGTTCGCCCGCCTGGCGCCGCTGCATAAAGAGCGTATCGTGACGCTGCTCAAGCGTGAAGGTCACGTGGTGGGCTTTATGGGCGACGGCATCAACGACGCCCCGGCGCTGCGCGCGGCGGATATCGGCATCTCGGTCGACGGCGCGGTGGATATCGCCCGCGAGGCGGCGGATATCATTCTGCTGGAGAAGAGCCTGATGGTGCTGGAGGAGGGGGTAATCGAAGGCCGCCGCACCTTTGCCAACATGCTCAAGTACATCAAAATGACCGCCAGCTCCAACTTCGGCAACGTTTTCAGCGTGCTGGTGGCCAGCGCCTTCCTGCCGTTTCTGCCGATGCTGCCGCTGCACCTGTTGATTCAGAACCTGCTGTACGATGTCTCCCAGGTGGCGATCCCGTTTGATAACGTCGATGATGAGCAGATCCGTAAGCCGCAGCGCTGGAACCCGGCCGATCTCGGGCGCTTTATGGTCTTCTTTGGACCGATCAGCTCGATTTTCGATATCCTCACCTTCGGCCTGATGTGGTGGGTGTTCCACGCCAATACCGTGGAGATGCAGACCCTGTTCCAGTCCGGCTGGTTTATCGAAGGGCTGCTGTCGCAAACGCTGATTGTGCACATGATCCGCACCCGTCGCATTCCGTTCGTTCAGAGCCGGGCCGCCTGGCCGCTGTTCGCCATGACCCTGGTGGTGATGGCGGTGGGTATCGCGCTGCCGTTCTCGCCGCTGGCTAGCTACCTGCAGCTGCAGGCCCTGCCGCTGAGCTACTTCCCATGGCTGGTAGCGATCCTGGCGGGCTATATGGTGCTGACCCAGGCCGTGAAGGGCTTCTACAGCCGCCGCTACGGCTGGCAGTGAGAGACGCGTTTTCGGAT
>NZ_GL882877.1:15519-25894 GCF_000195655.1 Klebsiella sp. MS 92-3 | reverse complement strand
ATCAGCGACGCACGGCGATGGCTTCGATCTCGATCTTCACGTCTTTCGGCAGACGTGCGACTTCAACGCAGGAGCGCGCCGGGAAGGTGGCGTTATGCTCGGTGAAGAACGCTTCGTAGGTGGCGTTAACGGTAGCGAAATCGTTGAGATCTTTGACGAATACGGTGGTCTTGACGATATCGCCGACGGTGAGGCCTGCGGCTTCAACGATCGCTTTCACGTTGTTCAGCGACTGGCGCGCCTGCGCGGACACGTCTTCCGGGACGCTGCCGGTTTTCGGGTCGACCGGGATCTGGCCAGAGGTGATGATCATGCTGCCGAGGTCAACGCCCTGAACGTAGGGGCCAATCGCCGCTGGTGCATTTTCCGTCGCAATAGTTTTGCTCATGTTATCTCCAGATGAACTGAGTAATGTTACGCAAAATCATTCAGGTTGCCGCCAGGCGGTAAGCGCTGCATCGCCGGCGCAGACGCCGCCTGAAGGACGAAGCGTAGGGTGGTAGCCATTATAGGGAGGCCTACCACCAATACCAACCGCATTTAGTTGGCCAGCACCACATAATGAGAAAACTCTTTTTCGCAGTATTTGCATTTGAGTGCGATGTCATCAGCGCGTTTTTTCACTGCAAAACTGGAAGAAACCGGTTCGGCGTGGCTGATACAGTTGCTGTTCGGGCAGACCAGCACGCTGTCGATACGATCCGGCAGGCTCGGGCGGGATTTGCCCACCACTTCGTAATCATCAATGCGGTTTACCGTCGCCTGCGGGGCGTACAGCGACAGCTGGTTAACCTGCTCGTCGGTCAGGAAGGTGTTCTCGATTTTAATCAAATCCTTGCGGCCCATCTCGCCGGAGGGCAGGTTCAGGCCGATGGTGATGCGCTGGTCGGTTTCGGTCAGTTTGAACAGGGTGAGCAGCTTAAAGCCGACCTGCGCCGGGATATGGTCAATCACGGTGCCGCGTTTGATCGCTTCTACCTGCAGTTTATTGTCGTGTGTCATCTCTCATTCCCCCTTACAGTGCCAGCTCGCTATTCAGTACCAGTGCCAGTAACGCCTGGCGGGCGAAGATGCCGTTACCGGCCTGCTGGAAGTACCAGGCGTGCGGTGTTTTATCGACATCGGTGGTGATTTCGTCAATGCGCGGCAGCGGATGCAGCACCTTCATGTTGGCGCGCGCCCCTTCGAGGTCGGCGGCGCGCAGGACGAATTGCGCTTTGACGTTGGCGTATTCCGACGGATCCAGACGCTCTTTCTGCACGCGGGTCATGTACAGAATATCCACTTCCGCCATCACGTCGTCGATGGCGCTATGCAGGCTCCAGGCGATGCCTTTTTCATCGAGCATATCGAGGATGTACTGCGGCATGGCCAGCGCGTCCGGGGCGATGAAGTAGAAGCGGTTGCCGTTGAATTTGGCCAGCGCCTGGGTCAGGGAGTGGACGGTACGGCCATACTTCAGATCGCCGACCATCGCCACGTTGAGGTTTTCGAGGCGGCCCTGGGTCTCCTGAATGGTGAACAGGTCGAGCAGGGTTTGGGTCGGGTGCTGGTTAGCGCCGTCGCCGGCGTTCAGTACCGGCACGCCGCCGGAGAATTCGGTCGCCAGGCGCGCGGCGCCCTCCTGCGGATGACGCATCACGATGGCGTCGACGTAGGTGCTGATGACGGAGATGGTATCCGCCAGCGTTTCCCCTTTTTTGCCCAGTGAGGTGTTGGCGCTGTCGGAAAAGCCGACCACGCTGGCGCCCAGGCGGTGCATCGAGGTTTCAAAAGAGAGGCGGGTGCGGGTCGAGGCTTCAAAGAAACAGCTGGCGATAACCTTATGCTTCAGCAGCTCGGGTTGTGGATTGGCTTTCAGCTTTGCCGCCGTCGCCAGCACCAGTTCGAGGTCTTCGCGGCTGAGATCGTTTATGGAAATGATATGTTTTTGATATAGCGGGTTAGCCATGCTTATCTCCTGACGCCTGGGCAAAAAAAAAGCCCCTTAAATAAGGGGCTTCGGGAATCCAATGAGCAACGGAAAGAAAAACGGCAGGCCAGCGTCTGCATTGAGACGCGCTAAGACAGAATGTCGTACGCAATTGGCCATGCTTCCTCCCGGCAAAACGACTGGCATTATACGCAGACCGTTATGACGATCAAGCGATTCATTCACAAACAGGTAATCGTTTGCCTGTCGAAAAGTGCGCCAGCGCAAAGAACCGTGAAACTGTACTGGTATGGCAGCCGCGATGGGGGTATAACACGATAAAATGAAATGCTGTTTTATATTTGAGGTAAGCAATGATTATTGGCAATATCCACCATCTGCAGCCATGGCTGCCTGCCGCGCTGCGCGAGGCTATCGAACAGGTTATCGCTCAGGTCAGCGAGGCGACGCCGCTGGGTAAACACGCTATCGACGGCGACAACCTGTTTTATCTGATTTCTGAAGACACCACCGAGCCGCAGGCCGCGCGCCGCGCGGAATACCATGCTCGCTATCTCGATATCCAGATTGTGCTCCGCGGCAGCGAGGGGATGACCTTCAGCACCTTGCCGCCAGGAGAGCCGCAGACCGACTGGCTGGCGGAGAAAGACATCGCTTTTCTTGCCGAAGGCCAGCAGGAGAAAACGGTGATCCTTAACGAAGGGGACTTTGTGGTGTTTTATCCCGGCGAAGTGCATAAACCGCTGTGCGCCGTAGGCGCCCCGGCGAAGGTGCGCAAAGCGGTGGTGAAGATGCTGATGGTTTAGTTGACGAGCTTTTTTACCCAGAGCTAGCAATTGTCATATTGTGACAATTGCTATTCTTTGTTTTTCCTGGCTATTCCCGCTTTTTTACTTCTTATTCCCTCTCATTTGCTGCTTCAGCCAAACGCTCATACCGAGCGCATTGTGCAAATTTTGATGGCGATCTCATTAATACGTTATATAACGTATTAATGTTGTTTCCGCTAATTTGAACAATCAATAATGAGATCTGGAGTTCTTACTGTATGAATACTAAAGAAATAATTAATGCCGTTGCTAAAGAGATAGAAGACAAAGGCGGAATCCGCCAAGTGTTCCTTGTTGCCTGCGGCGGGTCATTAGTGGATATGTATCCGGCTAAGTACTTCCTGGATAGCGAGGCGACGAAGCTTCATGTCGGCATGTATACCGCCAATGAGTTTGTCTACGCGACGCCGAAAACGTTAGGGGAGAATTCGCTGGTTATCGTCTGTTCGCACGGGGGCAACACGCCGGAATCCGTCGCTGCGGCTAAGCTTGCTCAACAGCATCAAGCGCATACTATTACGCTGACTCACAACGCTCAGGCACAGTTGATCGAATACGCCAGTCACAACATTCTCTATGCCTGGGGTAACGATACCAATGTGGTCGATAATCCGATGGCGATTATCCTCAACCTGTGCGTTGATACGTTGCAGCAGGTGGAAGGTTTCAATAATTACGCTGATTTCCAACAGGGAATGACCCAAATTAATGGCGTCATTGCTCATGGCCGTCAGCAGGTTGCGGATCGCTGCCAGCGTTTTGCCCAAAAATATCAAGATGAAAAGCTCTTCTATATCCTCTCCAGCGGAGCTTCTTATGGCCATGCTTATGGTTTTGCTATCTGCTCACTAATGGAAATGCAATGGCTACATGCCGCACCTATTCACTCCGGTGAGTACTTCCACGGACCTTTTGAAGTTACGAATAAAGAGACGCCGTTTATTTTATTGATGAACGAAGGCCGTACGCGGGCGATGGATGAGCGAGCTTTGGCCTTCCTCACCAAGTATGCAGAAAAAGTGGAAGTCGTTGATGCTAAAGAACTGGGCATCGGGGTTCTTCCTCCGTCAGTCGTGGAGTTTTTCAACCCGGTACTGTTTTACAGCATCATGTGTGAATATCGTTCTGCGCTTGCCGACATTCGCCAGCATCCATTGGATACCCGCCGCTATATGGGGCTGGTGGAATACTAAGGGGAATTATGATGAATGTGATTGGAATTGGCGATAACGTCGTCGATAAATATGTTCATACTCAGACTATGTATCCCGGTGGAAATGCGCTGAACTTTGCCGCTTATGCGGCCATGCTGGGGCACAATGCGGCCTATTTGGGGATTTTTGGTAATGATGCCGCTGCGGAACACGTTATGCAGGTGCTGGATAAAGTTGGCGTCAAGTGGCCACACTGTCTGCAGGTGGCAGGAGAGAACGGCTGCGCACAGCTGAAAATCGAAGAGGGAGAACGGATATTTCTTGGTTCGAACGCCGGGGGTATTCGCAAGACAACTTCGATGGATTTTATTTTTCAGCATGAGCAATACCTGCGTGAGTTTGATCTGATCCATAGCGGCTGTTATAGCTACATGGAGACGCATTTACCTCAGTTACGCGAGCTCAACATTCCTGTCTCTTTCGATTTTTCAGATGACTTTGTACTGGAGCAGGCGCTGCCGCTGTGCCGTTACGTCGACTTCGCCTTCTTCTCATGCGCCGACTACAGCCTGGCGCAAACACGTGAAATTGTGCAACAAGCGCAGGCCAGCGGAAGTCGCATTGTCTGCGCGACGCGTGGAGATGAAGGCGCGATTTTATTTGACGGGCAGGATTGGTATCAGCAGGCACCCGATTACGTCACTCCCGTCGATACAATGGGGGCAGGTGATGCTTTTATTACCGCTTTCATTTGCCATTTTCTGGCCCAACCTACGGGTAACAAGCGCGAAGCGATTACCAATAGCCTGCAAAAAGCAGCAGCTTTCTCGGCACAAATTTGCCTGAAAGAAGGGGCATTTGGCTACGGGACTCACTACTAACCTATAACGCCATCTCTCATTTTTCCGTACTGATTTCCGTCCGCTAGCCGGGCGGAAAGGGGGATTCCTGCGCTTTTTCCGTGAGGAAAGAATTATGCATAGTGATGCTGCTGATTTGATTTTACGTTCTGATGCTATTTTTACTGCTGCCAGAAATGAGCTATTTAGCGGATATGTAGTCATTAAAAACGGCGCTATCGCGGCGATGATAGCGAATGAGGAAGATATTCAAACCTGGAGAGGTGAAAGAACTCGCTTTATCGAACTTGGCGATCGCCTGATTTGTCCCGGATTTTGCGATAATCACACGTTTTTTACCGGCTATATGAGCATGCAGCGTGGCGTCGATCTCCATGCCGCCCGCAATAGTAATCATGCCCTTGAACTATTACATGATGCAGAAAAGCTTCTCCCTGAGGGGAAAAGTCTCTATGGCTGGGGCTGGTCTGCTGCCCGTTGGGGAGCGGTGCCTGATGCCAGACTATTGGATGACGCTTTCCCGCAGAGACCGGTTGTCGCCATTAACGATGACAAAAGCTATTGCTGGATGAACCGTGCCGCCGTGGAGCTTTATGGCTTTACCGCTGAAGAGTGCAGCGCGGAGGCGAGAATCGCATTATTGGATGAGATGCTGTCTGATACCGCACAGTTAAAAAAAGAAATGCGGGCATTTATGGCCCGACTTGCCGGGCAGGGAATCACGGCAATAAAAGACGTTTGTTTCAACGATGCGCCGCAGTTGATGAATGCCTGGGATGAACTGGAAAAAGAGGATGCGCTATTGCTGAGAGTAAGCATTGTTTCTCAGCCCGTATCTGCGCCTGTCGATCTTGCTTTCGGTGAACAGGCCCGACGCCGCTTTCATTCGCCATGGCTGCGGTTTCATGGCTTTAAATTTATGGTCGATGGCGTTATTGCCGATCATACCGGCGATATGATTTACCCCTATGCCGATCGTCCCGGCACGAACAATGAACGACCCGTTGATTATAATGCCCTGCGCCAGCAGGTTTTGTTGGCTGATGCTCGTGGGTTCAACTGCTGTATGAATGCGGAGGGCGATGCCGCAATTCGCCGCTGTATTGATATTTTTGCCGAATGCCGTAAGCGTCATCCGCAGAGCGTGGTTAGACATTCTCTGAGCGATCTGGAATGTCCGCATCCAAACGATATTCCCAGAATGGCTGAGCTCGGCCTTTTTGCCGAAGTTTATGCACAAATTCTGCTCCTTAACCCCTGCGAAGCCGAAGCCTATATGCGCGAACGCTATGGGGAAGAGCGCGAAGCGCAATTCTACGATTATGCCGCACTATTTGGGGCTGGCGTGACGGTGACTATTGGCACCGATCTGCCCCTGTTTATTCCTTCTGTTCCTGACTCGATGTATGCCGCCTGCAGTCGTCAGTTCCCTGATGGTTCACCCGTGAATGGCTGGTACCGCGAACGCGGAATGACCCGACAACAGCTCTTAACGGCATGGACGCTGAATAGTGCTCGACACCACGGCATGGAAGAGATGACCGGTAGCCTTGAGCCGGGAAAACGCGCGGATATCGCGGTTTTTGACCGTAATTTGTTGAGCTGCCCGAATGATGAGTTACGGACTTCTACCGTTGTACTGACCCTGGTGGATGGCCGTATTACCCATGACCTTCTGTAACTCTAAAAATGCCGAAAGACGGCAAAAATAATATAAACATCTTATCGAGGCGGATTATGCGTATTGCAAAAATAAAGTGGGCGATGCCACACTGCTACGCTCTGATTTTCTTCATTATTATATTAGTAGCGCTGCTGACATGGTGTATTCCCAGCGGCAGTTTTGATTATCACTCAGTGACCTTACCCGGCGGTGAAACTAAAACATTAGTGATCCCAGGGTCTTATCATCTGCTGGACAAAGTCAGCAGCGAGGGCGATTTACGTCAGGGTATTACCGCCGTACTGGCCGCGCCGATGGAGGGGATTATCAAGGCCGCAGACGTAGTGGCGTTTGTGCTCATTGTTGGTGGCGCTTTTGGCATTATTTTACGTACTGGCGCAATTGAGCGGGGTCTGGTGGCGCTGGCTGAACGCCTGGCAGGTAAAGGAATTTTGGGTTATCCCTATCGCAATGACCTTGTTTAGCCTGGGAGGCGCGACTTTTGGTATGAGCGAGGAGGTGATCCCCCTGTATGCGATCTTTATCTCCCTGATGTTCGCGCTGGGTTATGACTCAATGACTGCGATCCTGATTCTTTTTCTGGGAACTCAGATTGGCTACGTTGGCGCAATGACCAATCCGTTCTCTGTACTCATTGCCCAGGGCGTAGCGGGTATTCAGGGAAATCCGCAGCTTTGGCTACGTGCTATTGCATGGCTGGTCTTCACGCTACTGGCGATTGCTTACACCATGTGGTACGCGCACCGTGTTAAACGCACTCCGCAAAAGTCGCCGGTATATGAAAATGATTGTCGCAACCGCGAGCAGTTTTTGTCGATACAGGATACGTCGGTCCATTTTTCCATCGCCGATCGGGTAATTATCATCGCCTTTGTGCTGGCGCTGGCCGTCATCTCATGGGGGTTAATCACGCGTGGCTGGTACATGGTTGAGATCGGCTCTGTGTTCCTGGCTCTGGGGCTGTTTTCCGGGATCGTCGGGCGCATGGGCATTAGCGGGATGGCCGACAGCTTTGTCGAAGGGTGCAAAGAGTTTGTCTACGCCGCCGTAGTGATAGGTCTTGCGCGCGGTATTCTGGTGGTGGCGGAGAACGGACGAATTATCGATACGTTGCTATTTGGTTTGTCTGAAATGCTGGAAGGGTTGCCGCAGTATGCGTTTACCACTCTGATGCTATTAGGGCATAACGTCATCACCTTTTTTGTGCCCTCATCTTCGGGCGAGGCCGCGCTCACTATGCCCGTGCTGGCGCCGTTAGGCGATTTGGTTGGTATCAATAAAGAGGCGATGGTGATGGCTTATCAATTTGGCAATGGCCTGACGAACCTGGTCTCTCCTACCGGCGGTGTATTGCTGGCTGGGTTGTCTATTGCGCGCATTGGGTTTGGTCAGTGGTTAAAGGCCATTGCGCCGCTGTTTCCGGTGCTGTGGATAGTTAGCGCTGCTTTTGCTGCGATTTCGGCCTGGGTCTGAAGGATATGCGCGCCGTCGTAGTTTGATGTGCGCGCTTCGATTATAATCCTGCTTCGCATTAATGGCCGTGCTGGTACCTCTTTTATGTCGAATTTTGGACTGCAACAGAATACTTCCGTACCGTTATACAGGCAGCTTAAAGATAAAATCCTCAGCGATATTTCTTCCGGGAAACTCGCTGAAGGAGAGAAAATCCCCACCGAGATTGAGCTCAGCGAACTCTACAATATCAGCCGTATTACAGTGCGCAACGCAGTGAAAGAGCTGGTAGCCGAAGGCTATTTGGTAAAAAAGCAGGGGAAGGGGACTTTTGTCTGTCTGCCTAAAATTGAGCGTAAAGTTGTTCACTTACTTAGCTTTACTGCCGCATGCGATGCTAACCATCTACCAACCCATAGCGTAGTGACTCGTCGTGAGATTCTGCGGGACTATCGTAATGCGCGTCAGCTTCTTGAGCTTGAGAGCGATGATTCCGTGCTTTATATCCAACGCCTTAGGATCGCTGGCGATGCGCCGTTAATGTTAGAGAATAATTACTACTCTCTGAAACGATTAGGTTTTTTACAGCAGGAGGATCTTAGCGGGTCGCTGTATCAGCTATTGCGTGAAAAATACGCGATCGTGCCTACCTATGCGGGTGAAACGACAGTAGAAATGGTGCGTGCGGATTCTGACAGCGCACCGCTGCTGAAGCAACCGCCCGGCGAACCGTTATTCCTGATGAAAACGCTAATTCTGGATAGCCAGCATCAGCCTATTCATTATGGAGAACAGTATATCGTCGCCGAGCGTTACACGTTTAGTTTCTGATTTCAGCGTGAAAGCGTCGCCACCATCACCGCTTTGATGGTGTGCATCCGGTTTTCCGCCTGGTCGAAGACCACGCTCGCCGCCGACTCAAACACCTCGTCAGTCACCTCCATGCCGCCGTGCAGGCCGTAATCGGCAGCCATCTGTTTGCCCAGCGTGGTCTGGTCGTCGTGGAACGCCGGCAGGCAGTGGAGGAACTTGACCTGCGGGTTGCCGGTCAGCGCCAGCATCGCGCTGTTAACCTGATAGTCGCGCAGCAGGGCGATACGTTCGGCCCATTTTTCCTTCGCCTCGCCCATTGAGACCCAGACGTCGGTATAGATAAAATCGGCGCCTTTCACCCCCGCGGCGATATCTTCCGTCAGGGTGATGTTGCCGCCCTGCTGTTTGGCCAGCGCGGTGCAGGTCTCCACCAGCGCGGCCTCCGGCCAGCAGGCCGATGGCGCCACCAGGCGCAGATCCAGACCGGTCAAGGCGGCGGCTTCCAGCATCGAATTGCCCATGTTGTTGCGCGCGTCGCCGGCGTAGACCAGCGTCATCTGGTTAAAGGCTTTGCCCGGCAGATGCTCTTTCATGGTCAGCAGGTCCGCCAGCAGCTGGGTGGGGTGGAACTCGTTGGTGAGGCCGTTCCACACCGGCACGCCGGCGTATTGCGCCAGGGTCTCTACCACTTCCTGGCCGTGGCCGCGGTACTGAATGCCGTCGTACATCCGTCCGAGCACGCGGGCGGTGTCCTTGATCGACTCTTTATGGCCAATCTGGCTGCCGCTGGGCCCCAGATAGGTCACGCGGGCGCCTTGATCGTATGCGGCAACTTCGAAAGAGCATCGTGTACGGGTTGAGTCTTTTTCGAAGATGAGCGCGATGTTTTTCCCTGCCAGTTTCTGGACTTCGATACCGTTTTTCTTATCGGCTTTCAGCTTTGCCGCCAGCTCGAGCAGGGCGGTGATTTCTGCAGGCGTAAAATCGAGTAACTTTAAAAAATGCTTCTGGTAAAACGCAGACATGGTTCCCTCACCTGGCATAGGCCACTAATTGAATTAAAATTCAATTTATATGTATGAATATTCATTTGCAAGTCTGTGATCGAAATCTTTCACTGAGAAGTGGAGGCAATGACGGCGGTATGTGACAATAGGGATAACTGCCGCACATTATGAGGAACGAGCCATGGCAAACCCGGTACACCTGGAAGAACAGCGTGAAGAGACGCGTCTGATTATCGAAGAGCTGCTGGAAGATGGCAGCGATCCGGACGCACTGTACACGATTGAGCATCACCTCTCTGCAGACGATTTCGAAACCCTGGAGAAAGTGGCGGTTGAAGCGTTCAAGCTGGGCTACGAAGTGACCGAGCCCGAAGAGCTGGAAGTGGAAGAGGGTGACATGGTCATCTGCTGCGATATTCTGAGCGAATGCGCGCTGAACGCAGACCTGATCGATGCCCAGGTGGAACAGCTGATGACGCTGGCAGAAAAATATGACGTCGAGTATGACGGTTGGGGCACCTATTATGAGGACCCGAACGGTGAAGACGGCGACGACGATGACGAAGAGTATGTCGATGAAGACGACGATGGTGTTCGCCACTAAGTCGCAAATGTCGTAGATGGATACGGCGGCGCCTGCCG
>NZ_GL882877.1:14499-15423 GCF_000195655.1 Klebsiella sp. MS 92-3 | reverse complement strand
CCGGCGCCCCCCCCCGCCGTATAGCAAGGAACTTTCATGGATTACCCGCAGATTCTTTCCCCGATTATCAACTTCCTGCACTGCCCGACGCCGCAGGCGTGGATTGACGAAGCCCGCAAGCCGGAAACCCTGCCGCTGCTGCTGACCGACCATATGGTGTGCGAGCTGAAAGCGGCGCAGAACGCCATGCTGCTGGTGCGTCGCTACGTCGCGGATAAAGCTGACGCCGACGAACTGTTGGCCTGCCTGAAGCCGTACGAAGACTTCACCTATCGCCGGGGGCCGGAGCCGGATTTTGTCGCCCTGCATAAACGGATCAACAAAAGCGCCATGCCGCAGACCGACGACCCGTGGGGCCGCCAGCTGCTGGACAGCATGATTTTGTTGATTAAAGAGGAACTACACCACTTCTGGCAGGTGCGGGAGATGATGCTGGCGCGCGATATCCCCTACGTCAAAATCACCGCCAGCAACTATGCCCGCGGCCTGCGGCGCGAAGTGCGCTCGCATGAGCCGGTGATGCTGATCGATAAGCTGATCTGCGGCGCCTATATCGAGGCCCGCTCTTGCGAACGCTTTGCCGCCCTGGCGCCGTGGCTGGACGACGATCTGCAGAAGTTCTACCTGTCGCTTCTGCGCTCCGAGGCGCGTCACTATCAGGACTATCTGGATCTGGCGCAGAAGATTGCCGGCGAAGATATCAGCGAGCGGGTGCGCCAGCTCGGCGAGGCGGAAGCGGCGCTGATCCTCCGTCCGGAGGCCGAGTTCCGCTTTCACAGCGGTGTGCCGGTAGCGGCGTAACCCACGATATTCGGGCCCGGTAGTCACTAACACCGGCAGTTTCAGTAGCCATGGGGAGAGATAGCGTTGAGAGCTTCAGCTCGCAATGGTACGGGCCGTAGGTCGGGTAAGGCGTTAGCCGCC
>NZ_GL882877.1:13614-14364 GCF_000195655.1 Klebsiella sp. MS 92-3 | reverse complement strand
TAGCCGCCCCCCGACAAAAAAACGGCACCGCGAGCACGGGTAAGGTGCCAGCGGTGCCATCCGGGACATACCCCGGCTCGCGCTACGCTTAGACGGGCTACCGAACTGTAGCCCCGGTAAGCGTAGCGCTACCGGGGACGCCTGCGATATCGAGGCGCTACAGCGTTTTCAGCATCCGTACTTCGCAGTCCACGTGGCCGGTGCAGCCCAGCGGCCCGTCAATGTGCTCGAAGCCGAGATGTTCATATAAGCCGATCGCCTCCGTCAGGAAGGCGGTGGTTTCCAGATAGCAGCGCTTAAACCCTTGTTCGCGGGCGTAGTCCAGCGCCAGCAGCGCCAGCTTCTTCGCCAGCCCCTGGCCGCGGGCGCTGGTCATAAAATACATTTTCTGCAGCTCGCAGATATCCGGCTCGCTGCAGGCGAGCGGCGCGACGCCGCCGCCGCCAACCACTTCCCCCTCTTGCTCCACCACCCAGTAGGCGGAGCCTGGCTGGCTGTACAGCTCATACAGTTCATCGAGATTCGGGTCGGCGACCGTATAGCCTTTATCGGCGGTCAGGCCATATTCAGCCGAGACCTGGCGGATGACCCTGGCGATGGCGGCATTGTCTGCCGCCGTAATGCGACGCAGCAACGTCGCCGCGGGGACGCTCGTATTCATACAATGACTCATTACCCAAAAAAGACGAATGATGATGTTAATAACATCGCGACAGGGGAAAGCGCAAGCGAGGATGTTTCATAAAAAAC
>NZ_GL882877.1:5907-13466 GCF_000195655.1 Klebsiella sp. MS 92-3 | reverse complement strand
GGCGGGGGGGAGGATCACAGCGCGGCGATCACCGCCTGCTGCTCAATCAGCTTCGCTTTCGCTTCCGCGTAGCCTTCCAGCTTCTCGCGCTCTTTAGCGATCACCGCTTCCGGCGCGCGGGCGACAAAGCCTTCGTTGGCCAGCTTGCTCTCGATGCGGCCAATTTCACCTTCGATTTTGGCAACTTCTTTCGCCAGACGCGCCAGCTCATCTTCTTTATTGATGAGGCCCGCCATCGGGATCAGCAGCTCGGCGCCGTCGACAATCTTGGTCACCGAGACCGGACCTTTATCATCGGCAGGCAGCACGGTAATGCTTTCCAGACGCGCCAGGTTCAGCAGGAAGCTGCGGTTGTCGTTCACACGACGCTCGGCCTCTTTGCTGCAGCCGCGCAGCAGCAGTTCCAGCGGTTTGCCCGGAGCGATGTTCATTTCCGCACGGATGTTACGCACGGCGACGATCGCCTGCTTCAGCCATTCGGTGTCGGCCAGCGCCGCGTCATCCACCTGAGAAGCATCGTACTGCGGGAACGGCTGCAGCATGATGGTGTCGGCGGTGATACCGCAGATCGCTTTCACGCGCTGCCAGATGGTCTCGGTAATGAACGGAATGATCGGATGCGCCAGGCGCAGCAGACCTTCCAGCACGGTCACCAGCGTATGGCGAGTCCCGCGCAGCTCCGCTTCGCTGCCACCGTTCATAACCGGCTTGGTCAGCTCCAGGTACCAGTCGCAGAACTGGTTCCAGGTGAACTCGTACAGGATGCCGGCGGCGATATCGAAGCGGAAGTTATCCAGCGCTTCGCGATATGCTTTCACGGTGTGGTTGAATTCCGCGATGATCCAGCGGTCGGCCAGGGAGAGCACCATTTCGCCGCCGTTGAAGCCACAATCCTGATCTTCGGTGTTCATCAGCACGAAGCGGCTGGCGTTCCACAGCTTATTACAGAAGTTACGGTAACCTTCCAGACGCTTCATATCCCAGTTGATGTCGCGGCCGGTAGAGGCCAGCGCCGCCAGGGTGAAGCGCAGGGCGTCGGTGCCGTGCGGCTCGATGCCGTTCGGGAACTGTTTCTCGGTACGCTTGCGGATTTTATCCGCCAGCTGCGGCTGCATCATGTTGCCGGTACGTTTTTCCAGCAGCTCCGGCAGGGTGATACCGTCAACCATATCCAGCGGGTCAATGACGTTACCCTTGGACTTGGACATCTTCTGGCCTTCGTCATCGCGGATCAGACCGGTCATGTAGACGGTCTTAAACGGTACCTGCGGCTTGCCATTTTCATCTTTGATGAAGTGCATGGTCATCATGATCATGCGGGCGATCCAGAAGAAGATAATGTCGAAGCCGGACACCATCACGCTGGTCGGGTGGAACTGACGCAGGGCGTCGGTGTTTTCCGGCCAGCCGAGGGTGGAGAAGGTCCACAGCGCAGAGGAGAACCAGGTATCGAGAACGTCTTCATCCTGACGCAGGGCAACGTCGGCGCTCAGGTTGTTTTCCTGACGCACTTCGTCTTCGCTACGGCCTACGTAGACGTTGCCGTCGTTGTCATACCATGCCGGGATGCGGTGACCCCACCACAGCTGACGGGAGATACACCAGTCCTGAATATCGCGCATCCAGGAGAAGTACATATTTTCGTACTGCTTCGGCACGAATTGAATATCGCCGTTTTCAACGGCTTCGACTGCTGGCTTGGCCAGCACGTCCGCGCGCACGTACCACTGGTCGGTCAGCATCGGCTCGATCACCACGCCGCCGCGATCGCCGTAAGGGACGGTCAGGTCGTGCGGTTTGATCTCTTCCAGCAGGCCGAGGGCGTCAACCGCCGCAACAACGGCTTTACGCGCCGCGAAGCGTTCCAGTTTCTGGAACTCTGCCGGGATCTCGCTGGAGTAGACGTCGGATTCATTGCCTTTGGTGTCGTAGACTTCCGCGCTTTCGCGGATGTCGCCGTCAAAGGTAAGGATGTTGATCATCGGCAGCTGGTGACGACGACCCACTTCGTAGTCGTTAAAGTCGTGCGCCGGGGTGATCTTCACGCAGCCGGTGCCTTTTTCCATGTCGGCGTGCTCGTCGCCCACGATCGGGATGCGGCGGTTAACCAGCGGCAGCACCACGAATTTGCCAATCAGATCTTTGTAGCGCGGATCTTCCGGGTTAACGGCCACGCCGGTATCGCCCAAGAGGGTTTCCGGACGGGTGGTGGCGACCACCAGGTAATCTTTACCGTCAGCGGTTTTCGCGCCATCGGCCAGCGGGTAGCGGATGTGCCACATGGAACCTTTCGATTCGCGGTTTTCCACTTCGAGGTCGGAAATGGCGGTGCGCAGTTTCGGGTCCCAGTTAACCAGGCGTTTGCCGCGGTAGATCAGGTCTTCTTTGTACAGGCGAACAAAGACTTCTTTCACGGCATTGGAAAGCCCCTCGTCCATGGTGAAGCGCTCGCGCTCCCAGTCCACGGAGTTGCCGAGACGGCGCATCTGACGGGTAATGGTGCCGCCGGATTCCGCTTTCCACTGCCAGATTTTGTCGATAAAGGCGTCGCGGCCGTAGTCGTGGCGGGTTTTCCCTTCTTCAGCGGCAATCTTACGCTCAACCACCATCTGGGTAGCGATACCTGCGTGGTCGGTACCGGCCTGCCACAGGGTGTTTTTGCCCTGCATGCGCTGGTAGCGAATCATGGTATCCATGATGGTTTGCTGGAAGGCATGACCCATATGCAAACTGCCGGTGACGTTCGGCGGCGGGATCATGATGCAGAAGCTCTCCTGGCTTTCATCACCATTCGGTTTGAAATAGCCCTGCTTTTCCCAGTGCTCGTAAAGCGGCTGTTCGATATCTTGTGGGTTGTATGTCTTTTCCATTATTTCCAGGTTGCCGTGTTCAGGTTGAAACCAGCCATGCGGTACGCCTTATAGCGTTCGCGCGCCAGTTGTTTCAGATTGTCTTCGTAAGGGACAAAGTCTATCACTTCTGTGAAAGCGGTGGCAAAATCTGCAAAGTTTAGCCGCAGGCTGATAAGAATATCCCGCGGGCTGCTGTTGCGCTTTTGCGGCCAGGCAATCTCTACGGGCGCGCCGCCTCTCGGGCCTTCGCCCGCCAGATTATGCGGCACAAAGCTCTCCGGCGGCCGCGACCACAGCGCCTCGTCGAGGCGAATCGCCTGCTGTTCATCTTCGCAGGCGATCAGGACGCGCTTGCCGTTGCGCCAACGTTCTGCGGCAATGTCACACACCAGCTGCTCGACGGCGCTCAGGCCGTCGACGGTGGCGTCATTGTCCAGAAGATAGAACGTTGCGTTTTTCATATATGGGGCTTCTTGTTGTGGATTTAAATGCAAAGCCGGGCGGCGCTACGCTTACCCGGCCTACAAACGGCATCTTTCCGTAGGCCCGGTAAGCGTAGCGCCACCGGGCATCAGACGGCAATCACTCTTCGCCGTTAAAACCCGCACGATTGAGCAGGAACTGCGACAGCAGCGCCACCGGACGACCGGTCGCGCCTTTGGCCTTACCGGAACGCCAGGCGGTACCGGCGATGTCGAGGTGCGCCCAGTTGTACTTGCGGGTGAAGCGCGACAGGAAACAGCCGGCGGTGATCGCGCCGCCAGGACGGCCGCCAATGTTCGCCATATCGGCAAAATTGGACTCCAGCTGATCCTGGAACTCGTCGGCCAGCGGCAAACGCCATGCGCGGTCGCCCGCCAGTTCGGAGGCGCCGATCAGCTCATGGGCCAGCGGGTTATGGTTCGACATCAGGCCGGTGATGTGATGGCCGAGGGCAATCACGCAGGCCCCGGTCAGCGTCGCCACGTCGATAACCGCTTCCGGCTCGAAGCGCTCAACGTAGGTCAGGACGTCGCACAGCACCAGACGGCCTTCGGCGTCGGTGTTCAGCACTTCCACCGTCTGGCCGGACATAGTGGTCAGGACGTCACCCGGACGATAGGCGCGGCCGCCAGGCATGTTTTCACAGCCCGCCAGCACGCCGATGACGTTCAGCGGCAGCTGCAGTTCGGCAACCATCCGCATCACGCCGTACACCGCCGCCGCGCCGCACATGTCGTACTTCATCTCGTCCATGCCTTCGGCAGGCTTGATGGAGATACCGCCGGAGTCGAAGGTCAGGCCTTTACCGACCAGCACGATAGGGCGCGCGTCCTCAGCCGGGTTACCTTTATATTCGATGACCGACATCAGCGACTCGTTCTGCGACCCATTGCCGACGGCGAGGTAGGCGTTCATCCCCAGCTCGCGCATCTGCTGTTCGCCGATCACCCGGGTGATGACGTTTTTGCTGTAGGTATCGGCCAGCTGACGCGCCTGGGAAGCCAGATAGGCGGCGTTACAGATGTTCGGCGGCATATTGCCAAGATCTTTCGCCGCTTTGATGCCGGCGGCAATCGCCAGGCCATGCTGAATGGCGCGTTCGCCGCTGGTCAGCTCGCGACGGGTCGGCACGTTAAAGACCATTTTACGCAGCGGGCGACGCGGCTCGCTTTTGTTGGTCTTCAGCTGGTCGAAGCTGTACAGCGTCTCTTTGGCGGTTTCAACCGCCTGGCGAACTTTCCAGTAGTTGTTACGGCCTTTGACGTGCAGCTCGGTCAGGAAGCAGACGGCTTCCATTGAGCCGGTATCATTCAGGGTATTGATGGTTTTCTGGATGACCTGCTTATACTGACGCTCATCCAGCTCGCGCTCTTTGCCGCAGCCAATCAGCAGAATGCGCTCAGACAGAATGTTTGGCACATGGTGCAGCAATAACGTCTGGCCAGGTTTGCCTTCCAGCTCGCCGCGACGCAGCAGGGCGCTGATGTAGCCGTCGCTGATTTTATCGAGTTGTTCGGCGATGGGGGAGAGGCGACGTGGTTCAAAGACGCCGACCACGATACAGGCGCTCCGCTGCTTCTCCGGGCTACCGCTTTTTACACTGAACTCCATGCACTATGCTCCTGAATCTTAAAGACAACAGTGGTGGCTACGGCTATACTCGTCGCCTTTCAAGTTGCAGATGCGCCGGCTGCGCCTGCTTACCCTGACGTGGCACATTGTGCGCGCCAGGGGCCACAGCCCTGCTGCCTTCTTACAACTCGAAATCCATTGAGTATATAATTGCAAGCTTTCGTAACTCATATCCGCTGTTGCGGTGACTTCGTGTTAATCTTAACGTTATTAAGGCCTGGGTTCGTCAGAAAAGATCCTGACATGCAGAACCGATGAGTCATTTAATCTTAGCGACGTTTTCGACGACCAAAGAGAATAAATGACGTTTAAGCCATGAAACAAGCAATTTTCCTGCACTAAAACGGGTTTTTACGGGCGTATTTATAGTGATAATCATAAGATATCTGGTTCGTGAGACGCTGAAAAGCCAGTTGGCGATCCTATTCATCCTGTTACTGATTTTCTTTTGTCAGAAATTAGTCAGGATCCTCGGCGCCGCGGTAGATGGCGATATCCCAACCAATCTGGTGCTCTCGCTGTTGGGGCTCGGCATCCCGGAGATGGCGCAGCTTATCCTGCCGTTAAGTCTGTTCCTTGGCCTGCTGATGACCCTCGGCAAGCTGTACACCGAAAGTGAAATTACGGTGATGCACGCCTGCGGCCTGAGCAAAGCCGTGCTGATCAAGGCGGCGATGATCCTTGCGCTGTTCACCGGCGCGGTGGCGGCGGTCAACGTTATGTGGGCGGGGCCGTGGTCGTCGCGCCATCAGGACGAAGTGCTGGCCGAAGCTAAAGCCAACCCCGGTATGGCGGCGCTGGCCCAGGGCCAGTTCCAGCAGGCCAGCGATGGTAACGCGGTGATGTTTATCGAAAGCGTCAACGGCAACCGCTTCCATGACGTCTTCCTTGCCCAGCTGCGTCCGAAAGGCAATGCGCGCCCCTCGGTGGTGGTGGCGGATTCCGGCGAGCTGTCGCAGCAGAAAGACGGCTCGCAGGTGGTGACCCTCAACAAGGGCACCCGCTTTGAAGGCACCGCGATGCTGCGCGACTTCCGCATTACCGACTTCAATAACTATCAGGCTATTATCGGCCACCAGGCGGTGAGCGCCGATCCGGACGACACCGAACAGATGGATATGCGCACCTTGTGGAAAACCCACACCGACCGCGCGCGCGCCGAACTGCACTGGCGCTTCACGCTGGTGGCGACCGTCTTCATTATGGCGCTGATGGTGGTGCCGCTCAGCGTGGTGAACCCGCGTCAGGGCCGCGTGCTGTCGATGCTGCCGGCGATGCTGCTTTACCTGGTGTTCTTCCTGCTGCAAACGTCGATTAAGTCGAACGGCGGCAAAGGCAAAATGGACCCGGCTATCTGGATGTGGGCGATTAACCTGCTCTATTTTGCGCTGGCGGTGCTGTTAAACCTGTGGGACACGGTGCCGATGCGCCGCTTCCGCGCCCGTTTTAATAAAGGAGCGGCCTGATGCAGGCGTTTGGCGTACTTGACCGTTATATCGGTAAGACGATTTTCAACACCATCATGATGACCCTGTTCATGCTGGTGTCGCTCTCCGGCATTATCAAGTTTGTCGATCAGCTGAAAAAGTCCGGGCAGGGCAGCTACGATGCGCTGGGCGCTGGTCTCTACACCATCCTCAGCGTGCCGAAGGACATCCAGATCTTCTTCCCGATGGCGGCGCTGCTTGGCGCGCTGCTGGGGCTGGGGATGCTGGCCCAGCGCAGCGAACTGGTGGTGATGCAGGCATCCGGTTTCACCCGGCTGCAGGTAGCGCTGGCGGTAATGAAAACCGCGATCCCGCTGGTGCTGCTGACCATGGCCATCGGCGAGTGGGTGGCCCCGCAGGGCGAACAGATGGCGCGCAACTACCGTGCCCAGCAGATGTACGGCGGCTCGCTGCTCTCAACCCAGCAGGGGCTGTGGGCGAAAGATGGCCACAATTTTGTCTATATCGAACGCGTAAAAGGCAACGATGAGCTGGGGGGCGTCAGCATCTATGCCTTCAACCCGGAGCGTCGTTTACAGTCGGTGCGCTATGCCGCTTCGGCAAAATTCGATAGCGAAAATAAAGTGTGGCGTCTGTCGCAGGTGGATGAATCCGACCTGACCGATCCAAAGCAGGTGACCGGGTCGCAGATGGTGAGCGGCACCTGGAAAACCAACCTGACGCCGGACAAACTGGGCGTGGTTGCCCTGGATCCGGATGCGCTGTCGATCAGCGGGCTGCACAACTATGTGAAATACCTCAAGTCCAGCGGCCAGGATCCGGGACGCTACCAGCTCAATATGTGGAGCAAAATCTTCCAGCCGCTGTCGGTGGCGGTGATGATGCTGATGGCGCTGTCGTTTATCTTTGGCCCGCTGCGTAGCGTGCCGATGGGCGTGCGGGTGGTGACGGGGATTAGCTTCGGCTTTATCTTCTATGTCCTCGACCAGATTTTCGGCCCGCTGACCCTGGTCTACGGCATACCGCCGATCATCGGCGCGCTGTTGCCGAGCGCCAGCTTCTTCCTGATAAGCCTCTGGCTGATGATGCGCAAGGCCTAGCGGGTAAGCCTGAAACGTAAGCCCCCCCCCCCCCCCGGGGGGGG
>NZ_GL882877.1:3223-5817 GCF_000195655.1 Klebsiella sp. MS 92-3 | reverse complement strand
GGGGGGGGGGGGGCTTTTTTTTAGCGCTTGCGTCCGCCCAGCAGGCTGCCCAGTATGCCGCGGACGATCTGATTGGTGACCTGGCGAACCGCGCTTTTCGCTGCGGTCTGCACGATACCGTCGCGTTTACCGCCCCGCGGGCCGGTGCTGCCGAACAGGATATCTTTCAGGCCGCCAAGCAGCCCGTCGTCATCGCCGTTCTGCTGGCCCTTCGCCGGCGGAGCCGACTGCTGCCCGGTGGCGACCTGCACCCCTTGCTGCAGCATTTCGAAAGCCGACTCGCGGTCCACCTCCTCCTCATACTTACCGTACAGCGGCGAGTGGTTCAGCAGACCATTGCGCTCGTCATCGCTGACCGGCCCCATTCGCGAACAGGGGGCGATAACCATCGCCCGCTCGACCACCGACGGGCTGCCTTTCTCATCGAGGAAGGAGATCAGCGCCTCGCCGGTGCCCAGCTCCTGGATCGCCTGCTCGGTACTGAAGGCCGGGTTGGCGCGCATGGTCTGGGCGGCGGTTTTCACCGCCTTCTGGTCCTTCGGCGTAAAGGCGCGCAGGGCATGCTGCACGCGGTTGCCCAGCTGGCCGAGCACGGCGTCGGGAATATCCGCCGGGTTCTGCGAGACAAAGTAGACGCCGACGCCCTTGGAGCGGATAAGGCGGATCACCTGTTCAATTTTATCCAGCAGCACCTGCGGCGCGTCGTTGAACAGCAGATGCGCCTCATCGAAGAAGAACACCAGCTTCGGTTTATCGAGGTCGCCGGCTTCCGGCAGGCGCTCGTAGAGCTCGGAGAGCATCCACAGCAGGCTGGCGGCGTACAGCTTCGGCATCTGGTAGAGCTTTTCGGCGCTAAGGATATTGATCACCCCTTTACCGCTGGCATCGACGCGCATCCAGTCGGCAATATCCAGCATCGGCTCGCCGAAGAAGTGCTCGGCGCCCTGTTGCTCCAGGGTCAACAGCCCGCGCTGGATGGCGCCGATCGAGGCGCTGTTAATATTGCCGTACTGGTTCTGGAAAGACTTGGCGTTATCGCCGATAAACTGGGTGATGGCGCGGAGGTCTTTGAAGTCGAGCAGCAGCAGGCCGCGGTCGTCCGCGATGCGGAAAATAATGTTCAGTACGCCGCTCTGCACCTCGTTGAGATTGAGCAGGCGCGCCAGCAGCAGGGGGCCGAGATCGGAAACCGTCGCCCGCACCGGGTGGCCCTTCTCGCCAAAGATATCCCAGAGCACCACCGGGTTGGCGTGCGGCTCCCAGTCGCTGACGCCGATCTTCTCCAGCCGCGCCTGCAGTTTCTCTGAGCTCTGCCCCGCGGCGGCAATGCCGGTCAGGTCGCCCTTGACGTCGGCCATAAATACCGGCACGCCAATCTCCGAGAACGACTCAGCCAGCTTCTGCAGGGTGACGGTTTTACCGGTGCCGGTCGCACCGGTGATAAGCCCATGGCGGTTGGCCATCGCGGGCAGTAAATAGAGCGCGTTATCCAGCGTGCGCGCAATCAACAGGGGTGAGCTCATGGTCGATTCCTCCATTTATCCTGCGACGATTATAGGCAACCTCGTCGTCCGGCGTTGGGAAAATCGTCACGCGCTGCGCACGCTGTACCGTGAGTGTCTCAGGCGCAGTGGCGCTGGATGAGCGCGATGCTCTGCTCAATCTCGCGCTCGATATCCGCTTCGCTCCATTGCGCCAGCTCGGGAGCGAAGGGCTCAAAAGCGTACACCCCCTGATAGCCGCGGGCTTCCAGCGCTTTAACCTGCTCGCAGGTGCCGAGACGATCCTGCGGGGTTAGCATGATGCGCTCGGCATCGGTGAGCTGCTCGCGCGGACGGCTATCGTCCACTCCTGAAAGGTGCACCAGCCCGATATCCGCCACCTCTACCTGGCTGAACTCGTCCGCCGCCTGCGGGTAAAGATGGTGATGGAAGGTGTCGATCAGCAGCTTAAACGGCACGCGGGCGTCGTGGATCAGCGTCTGCGCCTGATGTGCAGAACGCAGCGAGCTTTGCGGGAAGCCCAGCGGCTCCACCAGGCCGTGGATGCCATAGAAGGCGAACAGCGGCGCCAGGTCGCGCAGGGCGCCCAGGGTTTCGCTGGCCGGCACCTCGCTGCCGTCGTTGAGCGGACAGAGCACCAGCGATTTGGCGCCGATGGCCTGGGCCTCTTTCAGCAGCGATTCGGTCAACTGCCGCACCTCTTCGCTACGACGGTTAAAGGGGTAGACCGCGTTAATCGTCAGGATCTCGATGTGGTAGCGCGCCGCCAGCTCGCGCACCTGCTGATGGCTCAGATCGTCGGTCACTTTTCCGCTGGGTAAATCGTTGCGCAGCTCGACCTTATTCAGGCCCAGACGGTTCACCAGACGGAAAAACGCTTCAATGCTGAGCGCTGGCGCGATTTTGCGGTTAATACAAAAACGTTGCATTGCGATGGCCATAGGACACTCCTGACGGAAGAGGGGGTAGGTTCGTTCAATTGGCTAACAGTCAAAACGTTTATTCCAAAATTAGCAAGAATGGAAATGATGAATGTTTGAGCTGTCTCGCAAAATATCACCGGCACCGACTACCGGCGCGACAGCGGCGGGG
>NZ_GL882877.1:551-3130 GCF_000195655.1 Klebsiella sp. MS 92-3 | reverse complement strand
CCCCCCGCCGCCGGGCGGGGGGGGGGGGGGAAGCCTGGCGTCGAGGGCAACGAGGTGCGATGCGGGAAGCGCACAGGCGACCGGTTAGCGCAAAATGCGACTGTTATCACCAAAATGAAATTTCATTTCACAACAATGTTGAAATATAAATTTCATTTTACTACGGTTATAGCACAGCAGAATCAGCGACGGGCCGGTGTGCGCTGGCCCCCTTCACTATGAGGCGAGAACATGACGATCACAGGAAACTTTATTGGCGGGAAAACCGTTATTAGCAGCAGCAACGAAACGATGCCGGTGTACGACCCGGCGACGGGCAAAGCGGTGCGCGAAGTCACGGTGTCAACCGCGCAGGAAGTCTCCGAGGCGATTCAGGTTGCTCGCGATGCGTTTGACAGCTGGTCCCGTACCACGCCGCTGCGCCGCGCCCGCGTGCTGTTCAACTTCAAAATGTTGCTGGAGCAGCACGTGGAAGAGCTGGCGGGGATCATCGTCAGCGAGCACGGTAAGGTGTGGTCGGATGCGCTGGGCGAGCTGACCCGCGGTATGGAAGTGGTCGAATTCGCCTGCGGGATCCCGCACCTGATTAAAGGCGAATACTCCTCTGACGTCGGCACCGGCGTCGACAGCTACTCGCTGATGCAGCCCCTGGGCGTGGTGGCAGGGATCACCCCGTTTAACTTCCCGGCGATGGTGCCGATGTGGATGTTCCCGCTGGCGCTGGCCTGCGGCAACAGTTTCGTCCTCAAGCCGCCCGCGCTGGCGCCGACGGCCGCTGTGCGTCTGGCAGAGCTGCTGAAAGAGGCCGGTCTGCCGGACGGCGTGTTTAACGTCGTGCACTGCAGCAATGAAGATGCCGAGCAGCTGTACACTGACCCGCGTATTGCGGCGGTGAGCTTCGTCGGCTCCTCCGGCGTGGCGGAGTATATCTATAAGACCGCCAGCGCCCACGGCAAGCGAGTGCAGGCCTTCGGCGCCGCCAAAAACCACGCGATTGTGATGCCGGATGCCGATCTCGACGCCACCGTTAACGCCATTATGGGCGGCGCTTTTGGCTCCGCAGGCGAGCGCTGCATGGCGCTGCCGGTGGTGGTGGCGGTGGGAGATGAAACCGCCGACAAACTGATCGCCCGCCTGAAGCCGCTGGTGGAAGCGCTGAAAGTAGGTCCGGGCTGCATGCGCGGCCAGGAAGAGAACGAGATGGGACCGGTGGTGTCTGATACCCACCAGAAAAAAGTGCTCGGCTATATTGATAAAGGCGAAAGCGAAGGGGCAAAACTGGTGGTCGATGGCCGCAAACTGCGCGTGCCGGGTTACGACGCGGGCTACTATGTCGGCGGCACCCTGTTCGATCACGTCACCCCGGAGATGACCATCTGGCGTGAAGAGATCTTTGGCCCGGTGCTGGGGATTGTGCGCGCGGCGGACTATAACAGCGCCCTTGAGCTGGTCAACAGCCATGAGTTTGGCAACGGCAGCGCCGTTTTCACCAGCAACGGCCACACCGCGCGTGAATTCGTCCACGACGTGCAGGCGGGGATGGTTGGGGTGAACGTGCCGGTCCCGGTGCCGATGGCGTTCCACAGCTTCGGCGGCTGGAAGCGCTCGGTGTTTGGCGCGTTGAACGTCCACGGGCCGGACGGCGTGCGCTTCTACACGCGTATGAAGACCGCCACCGTACGCTGGCCGGCAGGGCAGCAGACCGTATCTGAATTCAGCATGCCGACGTTAGGTTAATCGGCGAAGGAGAGCGCCATGTCGTTACTGGCTAAATCGCGAAAAGAGGGACAGATCCAGCATATTACGCCGCAAAGCGCCGGTTGGCGCTATATCGGCTTTGATGTCTGGATGTTGAAAAAAGGGCAGACCGTGACGCTGGAGAGCGGCGATCGCGAGCTGTGCCTGGTGCTGGTCGCTGGGCTGGCGTCGGTGAAAACGCAACATGCCGATTTCCCGAATCTCGGTAAACGGATGTCGCCGTTTGAACGCACCCCGCCGTGGTCGGTCTACGTCCCGCCGCAGGATAAAGTTGAGGTGACCGCCGATTCCGATCTGGAGCTGGCGGTATGCAGCGCGCCGGGCAAAGGCAGCTTCCCGGCACGCCTCATTCGGCCGGAAGACGTCGGGGTAGAGCACCGTGGGAAAGGGCGCAATCAGCGCCGGGTGCATAATATTCTGCCGGACAGCGCCGAGGCGGACTGCCTGTTGGTGGTGGAAGTCTACACCGACGAGGGGGCCACCAGCTCGTGGCCGTCGCATAAGCATGATACCGCCCAGCCGGGCAAAGAGACGCAGCTGGAAGAAACCTACTATCACCGCTTCGATCCGCCGCAGGGCTTTGCCTTCCAGCGGGTCTACACCGACGACCGCAGCCTGGACGCCTGTATGGCGCCCTACAACCACGATGTGGTGATGGTGCCGCGCGGTTACCATCCGGTGGCGGCGATTGCCGGTTACGACAGCTACTATCTGAACGTGATGGCCGGGCCGGACCGGAAATGGCTGTTCACCTGGGAAGATGACCACGCCTGGATCAACACGCCGGAGTACCCGCGCCACGACTGACGTGCGGTGCAGAA
>NZ_GL882877.1:258-358 GCF_000195655.1 Klebsiella sp. MS 92-3 | reverse complement strand
TAACCGGCCTTCCTGTTTGAGGGCGGCGGGTGTTTTTTCGCGAAACGCTCCGCGGAATCCCACTCCCCGACCCGGCAAGCGCAGCGCCGCCGGGGGATGG
>NZ_GL882877.1:0-149 GCF_000195655.1 Klebsiella sp. MS 92-3 | reverse complement strand
CCCCCCCCCCCCCCCCCCCCCGCGCCCCGCGGGGGCCCCGGGGGGGGGCGATGACCACAGACACGGCGCTGCTTTTATGCGGGGCGGCGGCTCACGCCTTGCCCGGCATACGGTTCATGCGACCTGCCGTTAATTTATTCACCATTGTT
>NZ_GL882876.1:0-593 GCF_000195655.1 Klebsiella sp. MS 92-3 | reverse complement strand
CTGTAACTGTTCCCGTTCTGCTTCCTGGTGCCTGCGATCCATATCCTGTGCCTGTTTATCCTCAAGCATCAGCGTCAGGTATTGTTTCAGCTCATTCAGTTCCCGGAGAATGCGTTCTGTCTGCTGATCATGTGGATTTTCTGCCTGTCCCACAGTGTGCCTTTCTTGTGTCTCATTTTGCTTTAATTCGCCGTATGCCCGGATCAGTTCACTGGTTTCAAACTCCCTTCGTCCGTCCTGGCTGGTACGGTAACTGACAAGACCTGAGCGCATATCACGGTAAAACTGTGAACGCGATCTTCCAGTCATTTTCAGTGCGTCCCGGAGTGTGTGCCATGCCATAAAGTTACAGTGTCCCATAGGTGTCTCATCTCATGGTTTCAGTAAAACATAATGAGGTCTGAGAACGGTAATGTTTGCGCCGGTTTTTGTGGTATCCGGCGGGAATAGCGCGTGGTGTGAGAGACTGTTTTTTTGATCGTTTTCACAAAAATGGAAGTCCACAGTCTTGACAGGGAAAATGCAGCGGCGTAGCTTTTGTACTGTACATAAAACCAGTGGTTATATGTACAGTATTTGTTTTTAATGGTTTG
>NZ_GL882875.1:1103-2106 GCF_000195655.1 Klebsiella sp. MS 92-3 | reverse complement strand
GCCTTCCTGTTATTTTTTCGGAATTTCAACGGTTTTCATGTCTGTGATATACACATTCACGAGCGTACAACCGTGCGTCATGCACCGGCGGAAGCGGTAGGCGCCGTGTGTTTCGGTTTCTGCAGCACCCCGCACGCCTTTATAATCAGCGGGTAATTTCGCCCACTCGGCTTTTGTCATTTCCCGGAACCCTTCCCCCGGATAATTGACGATCGGTGGGCGCTTCGCCGCTTTCTTCGCGTCGCTGGCTTCCTCCGCTGTCGGGGCTTTGTAGTCCGTGATACGGTCGGGCGTGAGTTTCATCGTGCCGCTGTAGCCCAGAAAGCGATAACCGGGCGTTTCGACTGAACTCACCTCCCCCTTACTCCGGTTAACCCGGAGAATGGTTAACCATTCTCCCCGGCTCAGTACCTGCCCGCCTGGTTCAAATTCCTGTGTTCGGGTGACAACGCCACCATTTTCATTGAGCATCGCGCGTTCGTAGGCCAGGCGGTTCTGGTAATGATTAACCCAGCGCTGTTGGTGGCTAATCGTGCGCTCATGACAGCGGATCGCAATATCACGCGCCTGTTCAAAAGTAATGATCTCCTCAGACAGGGCAGAATGGAGAGACATCGAGCCCTCATACTGGCTTTTCTCTGCCGGGCGGGGGTATTTGTCGAGCGTGAAGCAGGCATAAATATGGTCATAATTACTGACCAGTAACGCCATTTTCAGATCGAGCGTCTGCGCACGCCACATCGTCATATACTCTTCAGACCGGGTAATGTGCTTTTGGGACTTGCGTAATTCCGCCTCGATTTTTTTGATACGGCGGTAACGCACATCCGGACGCTCCTTGTATTTCGCGTGCCGCAGAGAGGCCTGCGCGCGCTGTTCCCAGTATTCGGCGCGCTCGAACAGCATCACCGCACGTTTCATGCCGTTCTCAATTTTCTGCGCATGCCGGCGCGCGCGGCGCTCGCTGTGGTGGCCTACCAGGATCGGCTGTCCCAGCGGGACA
>NZ_GL882875.1:641-1012 GCF_000195655.1 Klebsiella sp. MS 92-3 | reverse complement strand
GTCCCAGCGGGACAGCCGATGCCAGCGAATCAACATGCGCAAGCGCCTGCTCCGATTCAACCGCCCGCCGGTCACTGTAGTCACTGAACCGCCCGGCGCGCTGCTCCTGGCGATCAAACAGGGTGCTGTCCTCGTCCTCGATATCACCGGCGAGGGAAAGCAGGACATCCTCCCGCCCCGGCGTCCAGGCTGGCGCCACAAAAAGTTCCTGTTTGGGCGCCCAGCGAAAGCCTGCTTTGTTGATCAGGGAATACGTTTCTTCATCGAGCCGTAATGATGCGTAAAGTCGCAATTTATTATCATCTGGTGAATAGGTTGCCCGGTAAGTCTGGCTGACGGTATTTTCCGTCATGATCTGTGCGGTAGTCGGT
>NZ_GL882875.1:534-631 GCF_000195655.1 Klebsiella sp. MS 92-3 | reverse complement strand
TGATGCGTAAAGTCGCAATTTATTATCATCGGGTGAATAGGTTGCCCGGTAAGTCTGGCCTGCGGTGTTTTCCGTCATGATCTGTGCGGTAGTCGGT
>NZ_GL882875.1:0-463 GCF_000195655.1 Klebsiella sp. MS 92-3 | reverse complement strand
CCCCCCCCGCCCGCCCCCCCCCCGGGGGGGGCCCCTCACCTCATCAGTTAAATGCGCGTTTCAGTTCCAGCGTGCGGAGTACCTGCCCGAGGGCGGAATTTTTCATCGCGGGGATGTGGACACCGCGCCCTTTGCGGTGACTTCTGGCGATATGACGCCCGAAAGCTCTTAGAGCGGGATCAATCTCAGGTGCGGTGATATCTGCGCGCAGAATGCGCGAATGACGACGGGGCTTTACAGCGCCTGCGGAAGGTGAAAAAATAGAAACGATCATAAAGTTGACTCCTTATGGTAGTTAACGAAGCCGGAAAAACCGTTCGTGCGATTTTTACGGCGTGGGAGAAGCAGGGTTTACCCTGCTTTTTTCATACCTGCGGTTTGCTTCCCGCCTCTTCTTCCTCCTTCTTAACTTGATCGGTAATGTCTTCAGGTGCGCCCAGAAACCAGCCTTTGACGGGTTCAC
>NZ_GL882874.1:356-451 GCF_000195655.1 Klebsiella sp. MS 92-3 | reverse complement strand
ACCCGGCAATAAAGCGGCTCCGTGCCTGATGGCATCGCCCGGTGGTGCTGCGCTTACCGGGCCTACGAGGTGTGAGCCTGTGAGAGGCCCCGGTA
>NZ_GL882874.1:0-346 GCF_000195655.1 Klebsiella sp. MS 92-3 | reverse complement strand
CCGGTGGCGCTGCGCTTACCGGGCCTACGAGGTGTGATCGTGTGAGAGGCCCCGGCCTTCCGGGAATATCTCAGCGATGTTGAGGCCGCAACACCGGCAGTTTCAGTCGCACAAGTGGGTAAGTTAACGGCTGGCTGATACGGACCGTAGGCCGGGTAAGGCGCCAGCCGCCACCCGGCAAAATAACGGCGCAACCGGAAATGTCCCTGCCCGCGCTGCGCTTAGCAGGGCTACAGCTTCTATGTTACTTCCGGGCCGATTGCGCTCCCGGTTAATTGTCTGCGTTATGGCAGTCAAGGTGCAGGGAGCGCACACAGGGGGGGGGGGGGGGGGGCCCGCCCCCCGC
>NZ_GL882873.1:3457-4083 GCF_000195655.1 Klebsiella sp. MS 92-3 | reverse complement strand
CAATTGCAATATCTGTGTGAACTTACACAGGAGGAGTAAACCATGAAACTACCGCGAAACGCCCTGGTCTGGTGCGTATTAATCGTCTGTTTAACGCTCTTGATATTCACATGCCTGACCCGGAACCGCTTATGCGAAGTCCGGCTAAAGGACGGGAACAGGGAGGTCGCGGCAAGCCTGGCTTACGAATCCAACGGTAAGTAGCAACCTGGAGGCGGGGAATACTCCGCCTTTTCAGGGCTGCGTTGGTCTGACATGCCTGAAGCGCCTTTATGAAGGGGTTGCCGGTTCGCCGGTAGCCCCTTTTTCCTGTAAGCAGGAAAAAAAACCCGCGCGACAGGCGGGCAAAAATCTTTCATCTACCTACAACACAGATTCAATGAATCGCAAGTCACATTAACATCCTTCATTCTTCGTAACACCCTGTCATCAGTCTGAAAAAAATAGTGATTGATTGTGAACATTTGGGTTCTGGTGATAAGTTCTCTCTGTAGCGTAGCCCTCTTTACGGAGGGGTGGAAACAGCAACGGCAGAGTTAAAAGACCACGAGTCAGTGAGGCTGTCCAAAGGCTCCCCGGGGAAACCCGGCGCTACATCAGGTTGCATAGCACTTAACCCGCCCCCC
>NZ_GL882873.1:2200-3323 GCF_000195655.1 Klebsiella sp. MS 92-3 | reverse complement strand
GGGGGGGGGGGGTTTTCCTTCCGGAAAAGTGCTGCTATAACTTATTCGTGCAATGCGCGGTATCCGCTTTCCTGGTAAATCAGTCGCCCGGTCTGCCAGGTGATACTGCAGTTCATTCCTTATATGATCCAGTGATGTTCGCCTGCTTTTTAAGCAGGCTTTTTTTTGTTGATTATGTATGACATCTGTCATACAGTTGATTGCGTAATGAACAGAAATTGTTCCACTTAACTCAGTGAGGCGAAGCGCAGTCGCGGGTGAGCCAAAGGAGAGCCAGCATGAACTTCACGATAACATCCCGTAAAACCGGCGAAATTTTCAGTTTTTACGCACCCGACAGTGGCGGTTATGTTCACCTGGAGTCCCCGGGACATTCTGGTAACACCGGCGCCCAGATTTGCTGTGGTGGAGGGTTCATGGGGAGTACGCTTTCCTGTGGCGCTTCTGAGGACGATCTGGCCAGTGTTGCCCGTAAATGGTACCGACAGTTCGTGAGGGAGCGGCGCAAATTCTTAATGATGTCGGGCCAGTATTCTGAGGATAACCAGTGAAAAAAGAGATCTCCCGCAACCCCTCTTTCACACCTTCGCCTAAGCTGCGAGCACATCTGAACTCCCACCGGGAAGGGGTGACTGAACGGCTGAATAATATCTTTGATCGCTATGCGCATCTGGTTCGCGCCTGTGCCCTTCCTCTCGATGACGACGAAACACAGGTTCTGCTTAATGTGCTGAATGGCTCCGTTGTGGAACCCGCCTTTATTGAATATCTGGCTCAGGAAATTCGGGACTCGGATGATTATCTGGAAGGGATACCCGCAGCTAAATCACTGTACGAAAAGTGTCAGTCAGCGACCTATCCGCAATTGCTGGCCACCGTCGAACGTCTGGAACGATAAGAAAGGCATAACAACACGGGCCCCCTTCGGCTCCTGGCCAGCTGCGCTGTCCAGTCGTCGAGCCACACTCCGCCAGGGCAGCTGCTGCGCACCTGCCGGGCTCCGCCGAACCCGCTACGCGGTTTCGGGCCTGACGGCTAGTGTCTGATGTCTGAGGTCAGGGTCAACGGCAGCGCTTGCTGCGACCGTTCCGGCCGCGCCGCTTTCACCGTGCCGGCGAAGGAC
>NZ_GL882873.1:2090-2190 GCF_000195655.1 Klebsiella sp. MS 92-3 | reverse complement strand
CGGGCCTGACGGCTAGTGTCTGATGTCTGAAGTCAAGGTCAACGGCAGCGCTTGCTGCGACCGTCCCGGTCGCGCCGCTTTCACCGTGCCGGCGAAGGAC
>NZ_GL882873.1:1771-2080 GCF_000195655.1 Klebsiella sp. MS 92-3 | reverse complement strand
TAGTGTCTGATGTCTGAGGTCAGGGTCAACAGCAGCGCTTGCTGCGACCGTTCCGGTCGCGCCGCTTTCACCGTGCCGGCGATAAAGCTGCCGGCACTCTGCGGGGCAACGCCGTTTCGCGCCCGCGCTCTTCGTCGTTGCGGCGGGTGCCTGCTCCTTTCCCCTGGTGCCGTATCACCCGTTTGAGTCCATTCGCCTGGGCTGAGACAACCACAGTCGCCATCATCCGTCCAGGGTAAATGGCACGCGGTAAACCGCGCCCTGGACAGCTGCCGTCGCCCGTGCTCGTTTACGCCCTTGCGGCGAACG
>NZ_GL882873.1:1161-1761 GCF_000195655.1 Klebsiella sp. MS 92-3 | reverse complement strand
TGCGGCGGGTGCCTGCTCCTTTCCCCTGGTACCCGTATCACCCGTTTGAGTCCATTCGCCGGGGCTGAGACAAGCACAACCCGTCTTGCTGTCCAGGGGACGGCAGAGCCTTTCGCAATAAATTTTTCCCGGCCATTCCGCTGCGCTTCATTAGACCGAAAAAAATTTCCCGCTCACCCCCGGACATCTGCACCGGGCCGTGCTCGTTTACGCCCTCGCGGCGAACGGCTCTCAAACGGGTGAAGGTTATATCCAGGGGGCAGGTTCAGCAGGTCCCCGCACAAAGTCAAAACCGCGGCCCCGGCAACTCAACGGGTGATGTTCTTTAAAAATCAGGAAAAAGAAAAATGCAGGATCCTTCATTGCGAACGTATCGGATCGCATTTCTGGGACGCAATGCCAGCGGCAATCTGCCGATGTTTACCCGGGTGCAGGCCACGACCGGAAAACGGGCGATAAAAGCGTTTATTGAACGCTGTGAACCCGTCAAAGGCTGGTTTCTGGGCGAACCGGAAGACATTACCGATCAGCTTAAGAAGGAGGAAGAAGAAGCGGGAAGCAAACCGCAGATATGAAAAAAGCAGGGTAAACCCTGCTTCT
>NZ_GL882873.1:0-1151 GCF_000195655.1 Klebsiella sp. MS 92-3 | reverse complement strand
GCGGCCCCGGCAACTCAACGGGTGATGGTTAAAAAATTAAACAGGTGAAGGAGAATAATATGCGTTTAGCATCCCGATTTGGACTTACTCATTCCATTCGTCAGGAACGCCCACTGACTAACGATGAATTGGTCAAGGTTGTACCTTCTGTGTTTTCAGAAGAAAAGCATAATTCACGTAGTGATCGCTATACCTATATTCCAACCATTACACTGCTGGATAAATTACGTGAAGAAGGTTTCCAGCCATTTTTTGCCTGTCAGTCACGAGTAAGGGATGAGGATAAACGGGGGCATACTAAGCATATGGTAAGACTTCGCCGTGAAGGGGCCAATAAAGGAACAGAAGTACCCGAAATCATTCTTCTTAACTCGCATGATGGATCGTCCAGTTATCAAATGATCCCGGGTATGTTCCGTTTTGTATGCACAAATGGCCTTGTGTGCGGTACGTCGTTTGGTGAGATTCGTGTACCTCATAAAGGTGATATTGTGGGAAGGGTTATCGAAGGTGCTTACGAAGTTTTGGGAATTTTCGATAAAATAACTGAAGGCGTTGATGTCATGAAGTCTATTACCTTAACCAAGGAAGAACAGCGTCTGTTTGGACAAGCTGCATTAACCTACCGATATGAAGATGAAAATAAATCTCCGGTCAGTATTGAACAGATAATTCATCCGCGCCGTTATGAAGATAAAAAATATGACATCTGGACTACATATCAAAGGGTCCAGGAAAATCTGATTAAAGGCGGTTTGCCTGGCCGAACTGAAAAAGGGAAAAGAACAACAACCCGGCCAGTAAAAGCAATTGATGGTGATGTCAAACTCAATAAGGCATTGTGGTTAATTGCGGAGAAATTCCGCACTCTTAAAGGCTAATTATAAGCGCCGGGCAGCTGTCCGGCGTTTTGATGGTGGGAATACTTATGTTTGAATTTAAAGCTGTCTGTATCAGTATTTCACATATGGAAGAAGGTGATATCAGAGTTCTTCAGGTGCTTTCATCAACAACCAATTATCTAACTTGCGATAGTTACTTAGAGTGGATACATGATACACCTTATGGTTGTGTTATAAGGATGTATGATTTCAAACGCCATCTTCTGGCGCTAAAAAGAGGTGGGGGGTAATGACTCCAACTTATTGATA
>NZ_GL882872.1:68718-79679 GCF_000195655.1 Klebsiella sp. MS 92-3 | reverse complement strand
TGCCGGATGGCGGCTTCGCCTTATCCGGCCAACGGTTCAGCCGGTGAGCGCGGAACCCGTAGACCCGGCAAGCGCAGCGCCGCCGGGCAGGATGATGGCTCAGTCGCCAAAGAACCAATAGCCGCTGTTGACCAGCGCTGCCAGCATGGCGAGGAAAGAAGGATCTTCCAGCGCATCGCCAAAATGGTCGGCGCGCAGCGTCAGATGGGTGGCTAAGGCGTCCAGCGCCGGACGGTGCGGGGAGTTGATCTTCTCGCCGTTAACGAATACCTCGCCGTCAATGCGCAGCACCCGCAGGCCGCCCAGGCGTTCCAGGGTATCGCCCTGCTGCAGGGGATCGTAAATCTCATCTGGCTGATACGGCGGCTCCGGCGGCGCGACGTCGAGCTCATGACGCGACTGGGTGATAAACTCGCCGAACCACTGCTTAAAGTGCTCCGGTTGGTTAATCAGACCCAGCATCATCTCGCGCAGGCGGTCGAGTTCGGTCGGTAAAATATCCGCCGGATGGTCGCGGGACGGCACGTCCGGATCGGCGTAGCGCTGGCTGCCCAGTTCGCGCTGGAGGACATAGTCGGCAAAGCCGCTAAACAGCTCGCGGGCATTCGGCGCGCGATAGCCGACCGAATAGTTAAGCGAGTTTTCCAGCGAATAACCCTCATGCGGGAATCCCGGCGGAATATAGAGAATATCGCCAGGCTCCATCTCTTCATCGATGATCGCCTCGAAGGGGTCAACCTGCAGCAGGTCCGGATGCGGGCAGTGCTGTTTCATCGGCACCTTTTCCCCAACGCGCCAGCGCCGACGGCCGGTGCCCTGAATGATAAACACATCATACTGATCCAGATGCGGGCCGACGCCGCCTCCCGGCACCGAGAAGGAGATCATCAGGTCGTCGATACGCCAGTCCGGCAGGGCACGGAACGGATGCATCAGCGCTGCGGACGGTTCATGCCAGTGGTTAACCGCCTGCACCAGCAGGGACCAGTTGTTTTCGCTCAGGTGATCGTAGCTTTCGAAAGGACCGTGACTGACCTGCCATTTTCCATCCTGATGGCTGACAAGGCGGCTATCGACCTCGCTCTCCATGGCCAGTCCTGCCAGTTCGTCCGGGCTTAGGGGGTCGATAAAATTGGCGAAGCCGCGCTTCAATACCACCGGCCGTTTTTGCCAGTAGCGTTCGATAAAGTCGGGCCAGTTAAGCGTTAATTGATAATCCATATTGATATTCCACTGCAGGTGTCTGACAGGGATTATAACGGATGCGGCGCCCTGGCGATGCAGGCGCCGTGAAAAATCTCAACGATTAACTCTGTTTATCTTCCATCTGCTGGCGGCCAAACACCACCTCCATGCAGGCGCCGCCGAGCAGGCTTTCCCCGGCGATGATCTCTCCATCATATTGTTCGACAATTTCACGCGCAACGGAGAGCCCTACCCCCTGGCCGGGACGCAGGGTATCAGCCCGCTGGCCGCGGTCGAAAACGGCCCGGCGCTGGCTCTGCGGGATCCCCGGCCCATCGTCTTCCACCAGGATGTGCAGATGGCTGTCGGTGGTCTGGCGCACGGAAACTTCCACGAACTCCAGACAATACTTACAGGCGTTATCAAGAACGTTACCCATCACTTCCATAAAATCGTTCTGCTCGCCGACAAAAGTGATCTCCGGCGAGATGTCGAGCGAGATATTGACCCCTTTGCGCTGATAGACCTTGTTGAGAGCGGAAGTCAGGCTGTCAAGCAGGGGGGCGATCGGGTGTAATTCCCGGCTCAAGAGGGTGCCGCCGCTGCGCATGCTGGCGCGATGCAGGTAATAACCAATCTGCTGCGAGATGCGGCTTATCTGCTCCAGCATCACCGGCTCCGCCTCGTCGACGCTGATCTTCTCGCCGCGCAGCGAGCGCAGTGTACTCTGCATCACCGCCAGCGGCGTTTTCAGACTGTGAGTGAGATCGGTGAGGGTAGTGCGGTATTTGTCATAGCGTTCGCGCTCGCTGCGAACCAGGCGGTTGAGGTTGCTGACCAGCCGGGTCAGCTCGCGAGTGGTGTTGGGATTGAGCTTTTCGCGGTGATGTTCCTCCAGTTCGCGCACCTCTTTGGCCAGCGACTCAATGGGCCGCAGGCTCCACCAGGCGGCGACCCACAGCAGGGGGATCACCAGCAGCAGGTTGGCGGCCAGCACATAGACAAACCAGCTCCACACCATATAGCTGCGCTTGAGCTCCACCGGAATGGTGTCGACCACCACAATGCTGAGCTGAGGCATTTTGCTGGTGGCCGGGTAGAGGTTGATCGCCACCGAGTGGGTCATCTCAGAGTCGTCGCCCTGTTCGCGGATAGCGTCCAGCTGTTCCTGAATCTCATGGTTATTGCGCAATAGCATACTGCTGCTGTCGACATCGGCTTCAATCTCATGGAAGCCATTGCGTTTCAGCCATTCCGGTTGAATGCGTTTCGCCAGCCAGGGAACATCACGCTGCGCCCACAGCAGTTTGCCCTGCTCATCGTAGATAAGGGTCACCGTCGGGCTTTCCATATTCAGGTTTTCCGGGATGTCGACGTCAATAGCGCCGTTTTCCCATCTCGCCAGCATATAAAAGAGATTGCTCTCGCCGCGCAGCAGGCGAAAGGTGGTTTTATCGAAGCTAACGCTATAGCCCACCAGGGCCACCATGCCGTAGGCCAGGGAGAGCACCAGCACCACCCCGGCGGTCGCCAGCAGGAAGCGAACCCGTAATGACAGCGGGAAGATATGCCGCAACAGTCCCTTCATCAGCGCAATTCGAACAGATAGCCCTGGCCGCGCACCGTGGTGATGACGTCCTGTGGGTATTCAGCCTGAATTTTCTTGCGCAGCCGACCCATCAGCACATCGATGGTGTGGCTTTCTCGCAGTTCGGCATCCGGGTAAAGCTGGAGCATCAGCGAATCTTTGCTGACCACTTTGCCGCGGTTACGGATCAGGGTTTCCATAATGGTGTATTCAAAGGCGGTCAGCTTGATCGGCTGGTCATTCACCGACAGCTCGCGCCGGGAGAGGTCGACCTGGAACGGCGGCAGGGAGATCACCTGCGAGGCCAGACCGCTGTTACGGCGCAGCAGCGCCTGCATGCGGGCGGCAACCTCTTCAATATGGAAAGGCTTGGTGACGTAATCATCCGCCCCGGCGCTCAGCACTTCCACTTTATCCTGCCATCCTTCGCGGGCGGTCAGCACCAGCACCGGCAGCGACACGTCGTGGCTGCGCCAGCGGCGGATCAGTGATAAACCGTCTTCATCCGGCAGGCCGAGATCGACGATGGCGATATCCGGGAGATGTTCGCCCAGATAGTAGTCCGCTTCCCTGGCATCTTCCGCCGCATCGACCTGATGGCCCAGCTCCTGCAGCTGAACTTTGAGGTGGTGACGCAGCAGGGCATTATCCTCAACCACGAGTACGCGCATGGCTGTTCTCCCTAGCATTTTCGATAGTAGTCTGACGCTCATTATATACGCAAAATATAAACGGCTGTTAAATAAAGCTTTTTATAAAAAGGGCCCCTGGTGCCCCCGGGCTGGCCAGCATTCGGCGGCGCCCTTTGCGCATACTGCATGGAACTCCTTCATTCTATGCGTAATTTCAGTAAACGCCCAGCGGCAGGATGCGAACGGCGAGCGGGTTGGTGATGTTAATTTTTTGTGTAATAGTGCTGGAATCACCCCTCAAGAACGTCGCAGGTTATCCATTATGTCTCAGCAGCAGAGCGCGGACTGGGTCAGGCTGGCGCAATCGCCCAGCCGGACGGAACGCATCGAAGCCTTCTTCGGCGGCCACGGCTATGAGCCGCACCGGCATGATACCTACGCCATCGGCCAGACGATCGCCGGCGTGCAGAGCTTTCACTATCGCGGCGGACTCCAGCACAGCCTGCCCGGCGGAACGATGGTGCTTCATCCGGACGAAATACACGATGGCGAGGCGGGCACCGAGGCGGGGTTTCACTACCGCATGGTCTATATCGAACCGGCGCTGATCCAGAAGATACTCGGCGGTAGGCCACTGCCGTTTATCCCCGACGGCTTGTCGGCGGATCCACGGCTACGTCGCGCCGCGCAGCCGCTGTTGAAAGCGGTCACGGATACCTTTGAGCCGCTGGAGGAAGAGGACGCCCTGTACGACCTGGCGCAGACCCTGGCCGTTGTCGGCGGCCAACGTTCCCGTCGCCAGGCGTTTGATTATCAGGCGGCGGAGAGGGCCCGGGAGTATATCCATGCCTGTTTTATGCAGGATATGACCCTCGACACCCTGTCGCAGGTCAGCGGCCGGGACCGCTGGAGCCTGAGCCGGGATTTCAGAACGCTGTACGGCACCAGCCCGTGGCGCTACGTCATGATGCGCCGGCTCGATTTTTGCCGCCAGCGGATGCGCGCCGGGGAGCGTCTGGTGGATATTGCCGCCGACGCGGGGTTTGCCGACCAGAGCCACATGACGCGCCAGTTTATCAGCCGCTTTGGTCTCTCTCCGGGCCGCTGGCTGCGGGCGATCCGCGGCTAGCGCGGTTCAGGTTGCACAATCGTTCAAGCGTGACCGCGGCGAGGCGAACTATGCTGACTGCCTTTATCATAAGGAGACAGCCCATGTATCAACTCGTTAATCTTGCTCAGAAATTTTCCCTGTTCAGCGAACAATGGCAGCCCAAAGTGGTGGCTGAGATGAACGACTATCAGTTCAAGATCGTGCGCATCGTCGGCGATTTTATCTGGCACAGCCACCCGGAAACCGATGAGACATTGATGGTGGTGGAGGGGGTATTGCGCGTGGACTTCCGCGACGGGCATGTGCTGGTGAAGGCCGGGGAGATGATCGTCGTGCCGCGCGGGGTGGAACATAAGACCTCGGCGGAGACGGAAGCGAAGCTGATGCTGATTGAGCCGCGCGGGGTGTTGAATACCGGCCACGAAGGCGGCGAGCGGACGGCGGTGAACGACGTTTGGATCTGATCGCTTTCCGGCGATAAAACGCCCCTCTTTCCGGCGGAAAGAGGGGCAGGGCGATTACTTCAGCTCGTCAACCATGGTGGTTGCCCGACCGATATAGTTGGCCGGGGTCATCGCTTTGAGACGCACTTTTTCCTCTTCCGGCAGGGCGAGGCTGTCAATAAACTGCTTCATCCCTTCCGCGTCCACGCGTTTGCCGCGGGTCAGCTCTTTCAGCTTCTCGTACGGTTTTTCGATACCGTAACGACGCATCACGGTCTGGATCGGCTCAGCCAGTACTTCCCAGTTGTGATCCAGTTCGTCCAGCAGGCGATCCTGGTTCAGCTCCAGCTTGCTGATCCCTTTGAGGGTGGACTGATAGGCGATCAGCGCATAGCCGATGCCCACGCCGAGGTTACGCAGAACGGTGGAGTCGGTCAGGTCGCGCTGCCAGCGGGAAACCGGCAGTTTGCTGGCCAGGTGCTGCATGACCGCATTGGCCAGGCCGAGATTGCCTTCGGAGTTTTCGAAGTCAATTGGGTTCACCTTGTGCGGCATGGTGGAGGAGCCGATTTCCCCGGCGATGGTCTTCTGTTTGAAGTGGTTGAGCGCGATATAGCCCCACACGTCGCGATCGAAGTCGATCAGAATGGTGTTGAAGCGCGCGATGCAGTCAAACAGCTCAGCGATATAGTCATGCGGCTCGATCTGCGTGGTGTACGGGTTCCACTGAATACCCAGCGAGGTAACGAACTCTTCGCTGAACTGATGCCAGTCGACTTCCGGGTAGGCGGCGATGTGGGCGTTGTAGTTACCCACCGCGCCGTTGATTTTACCGAGGATTTCCACCTGGTTCAGCTGACGATACTGCCGCTCCATACGGTAGGCGACGTTCGCCATCTCTTTACCCATGGTGGACGGCGTTGCCGGCTGGCCGTGGGTACGGGAGAGCAGCGGCACATCGCGGTACTGGGTCGCCAGATCTTTTACCGCGTCAATCAGTTTGCGCCAGTAAGGCAGAACCACTTCGTCGCGGGCGGTTTTCAGCATCAGCGCGTGGGAGAGGTTATTGATGTCTTCAGACGTACAGGCGAAGTGAATAAACTCTGATACCGCGTGCAGCTCGGCGACGTCAGCGACTTTCTCTTTCAGGAAATACTCTACCGCTTTCACGTCGTGGTTAGTGGTGCGCTCGATGGTTTTGATGCGCTCCGCGTCTTCAACGCTGAAATCGGCGACGATTTTATCAAGGAAACCGTTTGCGTCGGCAGCAAAAGCAGGAACTTCCTTGATCGCTGCGTGGGCGGCCAGTTTTTGCAGCCAACGTACTTCCACCTGAACGCGGAATTTCAGCAAACCGAATTCGCTGAAGATACCGCGCAGCGCGCTGACTTTATCGCCGTAGCGGCCGTCTACAGGGGAAACGGCGGTCAGTGAGGATAATTCCATAGATCACAACTCCGGGGTTAAATGAGCAAGAATTTGCTTTGCCTGGTTAACCAGACGATTACGGGAAAACATAAGCTGCAGACGTCCGCCGCCCACCTGATGCCAGAGCACCGCGGCGCGAATACCCGCCAGCAGCGCTGAGCGAACTTTCGCCTGCACCTGCGGGCTTTGCAGCACGGCAGGGGAGCCGGTCACCTGAATACGCGGCCCCAGCGGGCTTATCACATCGACATAGATGCCCGCCATGGCGCTGAGCAGCGTTTCGGACTGCAGGTCAAAGTGTTCCAGCTGACGGTGCAGGCCGGCGATGCGGTTGCCGAGCGTGTCCATCGCCCCTTTACTGGCGGCGAGCTTGCGCTCCAGCACCATCAGGCTCAGGGTATAGCGGGTGAGTTCCGCATTGAGGCCCTGACGGCTGCTGGTATTGAGCACCCCGAGCAGCGTTTCAAGACCGAGGCGAAGATTGGCTTCACTGCCACCGAACACCGCCAGCGTCGACTCAGGATCGAGGTCGATGATGCTGTTCAGCGACACATGCAGGGCATCGCTGTCGCAATGTCCCTGATGCGCCAGTTGCTGAACCAGTCGCGCCGCCTGGCAAACGCCAGCCAGCGCCAGGGTGATGTCATAGTAATTCTTCGCCACACATACTCCTTGTCAGCCGCCAGGGCGGTTCGTCCCGGCGGAAATAACGCGCGTTCAGGACTGCAGAGGCAGTCGTTGTTCAATAATTCCGCCGCCGAGGCACACTTCCCCTAAATAGAACACTGCGGACTGGCCCGGGGTCACCGCCGCGACCGGCTCATCGAAGCGGACTTCGATACGGTCTTCATCCAGCGCGGTAACGGTGCAGGGGATATCGGTCTGGCGATAGCGGGTTTTCACCGTGCAGCGCAGGGTGCCTTGTAGCGGTTCACGGTTTACCCAGTGCAGCTGTTGGGCAATCAGACCGACGGACATCAGGCGCGGGTGGTCATGGCCCTGGGCGACGATAAGAATATTATTCTCAACGTCTTTATCGACCACGTACCATGGATCTTCGCTACCCTCTTTGGTGCCGCCGATACCCAGCCCTTTACGCTGGCCCAGGGTGTGGTACATCAGCCCCTGATGGGTACCGATCTCCTCGCCGTCGACGGTGAGGATTTTGCCCGGCTGCGCCGGCAGATAGCGGCCAAGGAAATCGCGGAATTTACGCTCGCCGATAAAGCAGATGCCGGTGGAATCTTTTTTCTTCGCGGTGATCAGATCCAGCTCTTCGGCGATTTTACGCACCTGCGGTTTTTCCAGCTCACCCACCGGGAACAGGCTCTGGGCAATCTGCTCGTGGCTAAGGGTGTAGAGGAAGTAGCTCTGATCTTTGTTGCCGTCGAGGCCGCGCAGCAGCTGGCTTTTGCCGTTGACATCGGCGCGGCGCACATAGTGGCCGGTGGCGATGTAGTCGGCGCCGAGGTCTTCGGCGGCAAACTCGAGGAAGGCTTTAAACTTGATCTCTTTATTGCACAGAATATCCGGGTTCGGCGTGCGGCCAGCTTTGTACTCTTCCAGGAAGAGCTCAAAGACGTTATCCCAATATTCGGCGGCAAAGTTAACGGTGTGCAGTTCAATGCCCAGCTTATCGCAGACCGCTTGCGCATCGGCAAGGTCGGCGGCGGCGGTGCAGTATTCCTCGCCGTCGTCTTCCTCCCAGTTCTTCATGAACAGGCCTTCCACCTTATACCCTTGCTGCAGCAGCAGGTACGCGGAGACCGAGGAGTCGACGCCGCCGGACATGCCGACGATCACTTTTTTCTGGCTTTCTGACATGGAAATACTCGCTACATTGAACTTCGAGGCGGCGTATTCTAGCACGCGCTCACCGTTCATTCACCCCCTGTGAACGGCCAGTTAAATGCGCCAATCAGCGACAGCGGCTGCCGCGGGTCCTGCAGGTAGCAGCGAATGCTTTCGGCAACCAGCGGCGAGCGCAGGTTCGGCGCGTTAAGAATTTCCTCAGCACTGAGCCACAGGCAGCGATCGATATCGCTGTCGTGCGGTTCAGTGGCGCACAGATCGCTAAGTTCGATGGCGAACAGGAAGCGCAGAAACGGCGTGTTATCGGGAGCCAGCCATTGATGCATGCGGATGAAGTGCTGCGGCGTGGCGCGAATGCCGGTCTCTTCCCACAGTTCACGTTCGGCGGCCTGCAGCAGCGTTTCATTGGCCTCGAGATGGCCGGCCGGCTGGTTCCACAGCGCTTTGCCGTTAATGGTTTCTTCGACGATGAGAAATTTATCCTGGGCGTGAACCACGCAGGCAACGGTGACATGAGGTTTAAACATCGCTTTTCCTTTTCAGTTATTCGGCTTTGCGCCAGTCGCCGTTGGCCAGTCCGTCGAGGGTATAGCCGCCCATGGCGTAGCGGATCAGCCGCAGGGTGGGGAAGCCGACGTGGGCGGTCATCCGGCGCACCTGGCGGTTGCGTCCCTCGTAGAGCGTGATTTTCAACCAGCGGGTGGGAATCGATTTGCGCTCACGAATCGGCGGGTTGCGCGGCCACAGCCAGACGGGTTCCTCGACAAGTTCTACGCCGGCAGGCAGGGTGGGGCCGTCGTTAAGGGTGACGCCGTCGCGCAAGGCGGTCAGCGCCTCGGGCGTGGGTTCGCCTTCCACCTGAACATAGTAGATCTTGCCGGTGCGCTTACCCGGCTGGGTCAGCTTCGCCTGCAGCGCGCCGTCGTTGGTCAGCACCAGCAGGCCTTCGCTGTCGCGATCGAGCCGACCTGCGGCGTAAACGCCCGCCACCGGAATAAAATCTTTCAGCGTGCTGCGCCCGGCTTCATCGGTAAATTGCGGCAACACATCATAGGGTTTATTGAACAAGATCACAGTTTTTGGCTGGCGTTCTTTACGTTGTCTGGTGACTTGTTGTGTGCTGAATCGCTCAACGCGATGTTTTCTAAATGAAGTTTTCTGCATGGTATTTTCAGGCTTTATCAATTGCCGCATTATAGCCTAATTACGAATGCCTTTCATGGACGCAAACATTCAGGTAGTATTGACATGCTCATTACAAATTATTAACAAAAAATTGCTCAAACCGATTCGCACTACAGGCAGGAAGGCGACACGGACGCGATAGCTCCGGTTAGCGGGAAGACCCGGTACGCCGAAGCTGGCCGACTCAGCCAACACCAGGCTCGCGTGAAGAGGGAAGAGCAGAACCAGAAGCGCTCGAAGGAGAGGTTAATGGAAAGCAAAGTAGTAGTTCCGGCGGAAGGTCAAAAAATCACCCTGCAAAACGGCAAACTGAACGTCCCTCACAATCCGATTATCCCGTTCATTGAAGGTGACGGTATCGGCGTTGACGTTACCCCAGCGATGCTGAAAGTGGTTGATGCCGCCGTTGAGAAAGCCTATAAGGGCGAGCGTAAAATTTCCTGGATGGAAGTTTACACCGGTGAGAAATCAACCCACGTCTATGGCCAGGACGTCTGGCTGCCAGCTGAAACTCTCGATCTGATTCGTGACTACCGCGTTGCTATCAAAGGTCCTCTGACCACCCCAGTCGGCGGCGGCATCCGTTCTCTGAACGTGGCGCTGCGCCAGGAGCTGGACCTCTACGTCTGCCTGCGTCCGGTACGTTACTACCAGGGCACCCCGAGCCCGGTTAAGCACCCGGAACTGACCGACATGGTTATCTTCCGTGAAAACTCAGAAGATATCTATGCCGGTATCGAGTGGAAAGCCGACTCTGCGGAAGCAGACAAAGTGATCAAATTCCTGCGCGATGAGATGGGTGTGAAGAAAATTCGCTTCCCGGAACATTGCGGCATCGGCATCAAGCCGTGCTCTGAAGAAGGCACCAAACGCCTGGTGCGCGCCGCGATTGAATACGCGATCACCAACGATCGTGACTCCGTCACTCTGGTGCACAAAGGCAACATCATGAAGTTCACCGAAGGCGCGTTCAAAGACTGGGGCTACCAGCTGGCTCGCGAAGAGTTCGGCGGCGAGCTGATCGACGGCGGTCCTTGGGTGAAAATCAAGAACCCGAACACCGGCAAAGAGATCGTGGTGAAAGACGTGATCGCCGATGCGTTCCTGCAGCAGATCCTGCTGCGTCCGGCGGAATACGACGTTATCGCCTGTATGAACCTGAACGGCGACTATATCTCTGACGCCCTGGCGGCGCAGGTTGGCGGTATCGGTATCGCCCCGGGCGCCAACATCGGCGACGAGTGCGCGCTGTTCGAAGCGACTCACGGTACTGCGCCGAAGTATGCCGGCCAGGACAAAGTGAACCCGGGCTCCATCATCCTGTCCGCAGAGATGATGCTGCGCCACATGCAGTGGTTCGAAGCCGCAGACCTGATTGTCAAAGGCATGGAAGGCGCTATCGCCGCCAAGACCGTAACCTATGACTTCGAACGTCTGATGGAAGGCGCTAAGCTGCTGAAATGCTCAGAGTTTGGCGACGCGATTATCGCGAATATGTAATCCCGTTGGTGGATTAAGTAAAAGCCGGGGGGGGGGGGGGGGCCGCGTTTTTTTTTTTTTTTTTGCTTTTTTTTTTT
>NZ_GL882872.1:65742-68615 GCF_000195655.1 Klebsiella sp. MS 92-3 | reverse complement strand
GTTTTTTTTCGCCTTCAGGCAATTATTCTGCCGGACGCTTGAAGCATTAGGCGATGGCGAATGTCCCGCAGCGCAACGTTCAACAAAGCTATATACCTCATGACAGGGAGAGATCCATTTGCCGTAAGAGCTCGCATGAAAACGGATTGCACGCCAGGCGTCATACTGATGGCCCGACCGGCTTAAACCGGTGCCGTTCGGCGAAAATGTGCTGTAGCCTAAACTCAGGCTATCCGCTCACTTTCAGATTAAACAGCCGGGACAGCGCCGCTCTGCCGCTATCCGTCACTTGTACTTCCCGATATCCCGGCGCGCGCGTTATCCATCCTTTTTGCAGGAACAGCGTCATTAGCGCCGAGCCGGCGTCGCCTCCCAGATGAAAACGTCTTTCGCTCCAGTCGAGACAGGGGCAGCAAGGCTTACGCCGTGGGCGGGCGTTCAGTACTGCGCCAAGGCGTTCAAGCTGGGTTTTACCGGCTGACGTCAGGGCCAGGCCATCTGCCGCCAGCCATTTTTCCCTCAGCATAAATTCATAAATATTGACCGCCAGCTCGCCCGCCAGATGATCGTAGCAGGTCCGGGCGTAGCGAAGATTAACCGGCGTGCTGGGGAGAAGCGTCTTATGCGCTTGCATAGAGACGCCCATCAGGTTTTCCAGCAGCCCGGCAATATGCGAGCCCGCCAGGCGGTAATAGCGGTGGCGCCCCTGCGCGAGACACACCACCAGTCCGTTGCTGAGCAGCCGGGCAAGATGGCCGCTGGTGGTGGAGGCGGACACCTCGGCGACCGTACTGAGTTCGGTTGCCGTCCATGCGCGCCCGTCCATCAGCGCGCAGAGAATACTGACCCTTGACGAGTCAGAGAGGGCGGAGGCCACCATCGCCATAGCTGTTTCCAGCGCCTCCTCTGGCTCACTGTCTTGCTGCGGTTTCAGGAGATTCATTCAGAAAGTATGGCCCATTTTTTGGTCACTTCCGCTGCCCGGGCGTCATCATCGGTAAGGAGAATGAGCCGGTTACGGTGGTCGCTGTACTGTACCAGAATATTAATACCATTATGGGCCAGGGTGTCCGCGATGTCTCCCAGTTCCCCAGGACGTTCCTGAGGTAACTTTCGTATCAGAGGACGGCATACATTGCTGACCGTAAAGCCGGCCTCGGTCAGCACCCTGCGGGCTTTCTCACCGTCTTCCACCAGAAAATGCGCATGTCCGGCATCAGGCGTGGTGAATACGCCACCGCCTTCGAGCCCCACGCCGTTGTTACCCAGCGCCATACCCATTGCGCCAAGCGAGCCCGGCGAGTTGCTGAGAATCACGTGAATGTCATACATCTGACTGTGCTCCCCGATCCGATGCGTAATCCCGGAACACGCGGGCTACGCGTATTCTGTAATATGAAAAAATCGATGCTTTGCCTTCGCGCTGGGCAGCCAGATGCCGCTCATTTTGCTGCCAGTTGGCCACCGAGGCTTCATCTTCCCACCAGGATAGCGAGAGGATTTTGCCGGGCGTACTCAGGCTCTGAAAGCGCTCAATGGCAATAAACCCCGGCGTGTCTGAAAGCAAAGGCGTCAGCCCGGCCGCCAGCTGAAGATATCTTTCCTGTGCTTGTGGTAAGGCGTCGGCCTCAAAAAGTACCGCAATCATAAGTCTGCTCCGTGGTGAATTTCCCGGCAGTCTACTGACGGTCAGAGCAGGAAGCTTCGGTGTGCAGCGAAATATGCCTGGCAGGAGATCAACGATTGCAACGGAAATGCTCCCAAGCGTTTTTGCGATGGTGAATAAAAAAGAACGCCAGCCATGCGATACGGCAGCCTGAGCGCACAGGGCTGGCTGAGTTTTAGTGAAATCGCGATGTGGGGGGATAAACCCTGACGGCTGCGGCTATCGATGAAAGCGATCGCCGACGGGCAGTACGGGCGGGAAAGCCGTTTTACTGACATGCAGAATATGAACCCGGAAACGCTCGCCCGGACTAGCGAAGCGCCGCCGGGCGATAATCGAAAGAGCACGTTGTCTGCCACCGGTCACGCCTTCAGGCTCCGCGCTCTCCTCGGGCGTGGATTTTTACCTTAGCCGGGAGACCTGCGTCTCGCCTACTGTGCATGGCGGCGCAGGGTGGAGGCGGGGTGGCGCCGCAGCGCCTCTTCGGGACGCACAGGGCGCCGCACCAGTTCGCCGCCGCAGTTCGGGCAATGTCCGTTCAGTCGCGTCGTCATGCAGTCCCGGCAAAAGGTGCACTCGAATGAACAGATAAACGCCTCGGGTGAGTCTGGCGGCAGATCTTTATCACAGCATTCGCAATTCGGACGTAACTCGAGCATCAACTTCTCCTCTGGTGAACGGCTATATCAGCGACGGCGGGCCAAAGCACGCTATGTTTATATCATGCCGCGATCGGTCCGCCGAGAATTTCCTTGCGCGGTAATCGCCTTCTCAGAGGGTCGCCTTCCCGGGCTGCATTCCCGGTACGAGGATCACTTTGCGGCACGCCTCTTCACGTTTCTCAAAGATCTGATAGCCGCGCGCGGCCTCCTCCAGCGGCATATGGTGAGTGACAATCTCCTCCGGGGTAAGCAGCCCTTGCTCAATAAGCGCCAGCAGATCCGGCAGCCAGGCGTGGACGTGGGTTTGTCCCATCCTGAAGGTCAGTCCTTTATCAAAGGCATCGCCAAACATAAAGCCGTGGATGAAACCGGCGTAAACCCCGGGTACGCTGACGATGCCGCCGCGGCGCACGGCGGCGATGCACTGGCGCAGGGCTTTTCCGCTGCTCCCCTCGATTTTCAGGGTGCTGAGGACGGTTTCCGTAAGGCTACCTTTCGCCTCGAAGCCCACGGCGTCGATCACCGCGTCGACGCCGCGGCGGGCC
>NZ_GL882872.1:54011-65641 GCF_000195655.1 Klebsiella sp. MS 92-3 | reverse complement strand
GCCGCCGCCGCGATGGCCCGGCGTGTTATCGATAATCCACTGCGCAGGATCGTCATGGTGGTCAAAGTTTATCGGGATCGCGCCATAGCGTTGTTGCGCGAAATCGAGTCGGTAATCGTTATGATCGATGATAAATATCTGTTCTGCGCCATTGAGCCTGGCGCAGGAGGCGCAGAGCAGGCCTACCGGGCCGGCGCCAAAAATAGCCACGCTACTGCCGGGTTTGACCTCGGCGTTTTTAACCGCCTGCCAGGCGGTGGGCAGAATATCTGACAGAAACAGCACCTTTTCATCGGGTAAGGTGTCTGGCACTTTAAACGGTCCGGTATTGGCTTTGGGGACCCGTACATATTCCGCCTGGCCGCCCGGGATCCCGCCGTACAAATCGCTATAGCCAAACAGCGCCGCCGGTGGCGAAATGCCTTTTCGATTGAGCGTCGCTCCCTGGCCGCTATTGGTGCTTTCGCAGGCGGCATACTGCTGCAAGCGACAAAAGAAGCAGTCTCCGCAGGCGATGACAAACGGGATAACCACCCGGTCGCCTTTGCGGACCGCGGTGACCTCGGAACCGGCTTCCACCACTTCCCCCATAAATTCATGGCCGAAAATATCACCATGGTGCGTGCCGGGGATCTTTCCGCGGTACAGATGCAGATCGGAACCGCAAATCGCTGTCGCGGTGACGCGCAGAATAATATCGTCCGCTGCCTCAAGAGCCGGGTCAGGCATGGTGTCGACGCTGACATGATGCGGGCCGTGATAAGTGAGTGCTTTCATAGAATATTCTCCTCGAGAGAAAGGTTGACAGCATGCGGTTCTTCGGCCTGGTGAACGGCTGCTATCGTCACCGATAAATCATCGTAAAAAATAAAGCGTAGAGTACTAATAATGGAACTGCGTGATATTCCAGGAGCTGAATATATTCCACGCTTCGCTTATTTCCCGGCTGGTCCGTTCGAGTTATTTGCCTATTGCCCTTATGTGTGCCAGTATTAATCGGGCATGATATTCGCTCCATTTTGTTTGCTAGCCGCTTCCCCAGCGGCTTTTTTTTATCCGTAAAATCAGGGAAAATTCTTAATTTCCGTCTGGCAAAGGACAATGCTGCCGCTTCGTTATATAACCCAACGGTAGTAATCCTCCGGTATAGATAATTCTTTGCCGCAGAGGTGATCTGCATACATTATTTCCCTGAACACAGTGAGTTAGCGTCAAGGTGCCGTCTGGTTATTTTTGAGGTGTCTTGTAGAATTATTCCGAATTCCTGCTAAAAGGTGTCGAAAAAACGGAATAATAATTTGACTAACCAGCATTACCCGCTAGATTTAAATATCGAACGACGAGTGATACGGAATATTTTCGTATCGTACTGACATAACCGATATACATGAGGTGAAATATGGCAGAGCATCGTGGTGGTTCCGGTAATTTTGCTGAAGACCGTGAAAAAGCTTCTGAAGCAGGTCGTAAAGGTGGTCAGCACAGCGGCGGGAACTTTAAAAATGATCCGCAGCGTGCGTCCGAAGCGGGTAAAAAAGGCGGACAGAATAGCCACGGCGGTGGCCGCAAGTCCGATAATTCCTGATTATCCTTTTCCTTGCACCCTGAAGTGAAAGTATCTCCTGCGAGTCTGTCACAGACTCGCAGTTATTTTCTGACTCCAGAAGGTATTTCTATGAATATGAAAAGCATTGAAGATGTATTTATTCACCTGCTCTCAGATACCTACAGCGCAGAGAAACAATTAACCCGCGGGCTGGCTAAACTAGCCAGAGCGGCGTCCAGTGAAAAACTCAGCGCGGCGTTCAATGCTCATCTTGAAGAAACCCAGGGCCAGATCGAACGTATCGACCAGATTATTGAACAGGAATCCAACCTGAAAATCAAACGCATGAAATGCGTGGCCATGGAAGGATTAATCGAAGAAGCTAATGAAGTCGTTGAGAGCACGGAAAAAAATGAGGTACGTGATGCTGCATTAATTGCCGCTGCGCAAAAGGTCGAGCATTACGAAATTGCCAGTTACGGTACTCTGGTCACCCTGGCAGAGCAGTTGGGCTATAAAAAAGCAGCCAAACTGCTTGCCGAAACCCTGGAAGAAGAAAAACAAACCGATGTGAAATTAACCGATCTGGCGGTAGGTAATATTAATAAGAAAGCGGAAAAATAAACTCTCCCTGACACGAGGAAATCACGATGAATCACGTTGAACATTACCATGACTGGCTACGAGATGCGCATGCCATGGAAAAACAGGCAGAGTCCATGCTGGAATCAATGGCTGGCCGTATCGATAATTATCCGGATCTCCGTGCCAGAATCGAACAGCATGTTAACGAGACCAAACGGCAAATTACCGTGCTGGAAGAGATCCTCGACCGCAATGAGATTTCGCGCTCGGTGATTAAAGATTCGATGAGTAAAATGGCGGCTCTCGGCCAGTCCATCGGCGGGATGTTTCCTTCCGATGAAATCGTCAAAGGCTCGATCAGCGGGTACGTTTTCGAGCAGTTTGAAATCGCCTGCTATACCTCTCTGCTGGCGGCCGCTGAAAAAGCGGGCGATACCGCCTCCATCCCAGCCATTGAAGCCATCCTGGAGGAAGAGCGGGAAATGGCCGACTGGCTGATTAAACATATTCCTCAGACTACGGAGCAGTTTCTCCTGCGTTCAGATGCTGACGGCGTAGAAGCGAAAAAATAACCCAGGAGGCAGGCCCATGTTTCGTCATGTGAAACAACTGCAGTATACCGTACGCGTTGCTGAACCGAATCCGGGGCTCGCGAATTTACTGCTCGAACAGTTTGGCGGCCCTCAGGGCGAGCTGGCCGCCGCGTGTCGTTATTTCACCCAGGGATTAAGCGATGACGATCCCGGCCGCAAAGATATGCTGATGGATATCGCGACAGAGGAGTTGAGCCATCTGGAGATCATTGGCACTTTGGTCGGCATGCTGAATAAAGGCGCCAAAGGAGCCCTGGCGGAGGGCACTGAGAGCGAGGCGGAACTCTATCGTTCGCTCACCGCCAACGGCAATGACAGCCATATTACATCCCTGCTGTACGGCGGCGGTACCCCGCTGACCAACTCGGCGGGCGTGCCGTGGACGGCGGCCTACATTGATACTATCGGCGAACCCACCGCCGACCTGCGGTCGAATGTCGCGGCGGAGGCGAGGGCGAAGATCGTCTATGAACGCCTGATCAACGTGACCGACGATCCTGGCGTGAAAGACGCGCTGGCCTTCCTGATGACCCGCGAAGCGGCGCATCAGCTCTCTTTTGAGAAGGCCCTGCAGTCGATTCGCAACAACTATCCACCGGGCAAACTGCCGCCCATTAGCGAGTACGCTAACACCTACTACAATATGTCTGAAGGTGGAGAAGTACGCGGCAGCTGGAACAGTGACAAACACTTCGATTATGTCAAGGATCCACAGCCGGGCGTAGACGGCGGAGATGGCAGTGCTTCTGTCGGCCTGACGCCAGAGCAGGAAGCGCTGTGCAAAGCGATGCTGAAGCGAACGCAGTCTGACCCGCAGGGCGATCCTTTGACCGGCGCCGAACTCGGAGCCGGGAAGCAAAACACTTCATCATCAGCTAAGTGATGTTCGCATGAGCCCCGGCTGCGGTCGGGGCGATTCACAATGATGGGTGTGGAATATGTTTGAATTCGACGCGTTTCATCTGGCCCGATTGCAATTCGCCTTTACCGTATCCTTCCATATCCTCTTTCCGGCCATCACCATCGGCCTTGCCAGCTACCTTGTGGTGCTTGAGGGGATGTGGCTGCGAACCCGGGATAATGTCTGGCGTTCACTCTACAATTTCTGGCTGAAAATTTTTGCCGTCAATTTTGGCATGGGCGTAGTCTCCGGATTAGTCATGTCCTATCAGTTCGGCACCAACTGGAGCGGATTTTCCCAGTTCGCTGGCAGTATTACCGGCCCGCTGCTGCTGTACGAAGTGCTGACCGCCTTCTTTCTTGAAGCGGGATTCCTCGGGGTGATGCTGTTTGGCTGGAATAAAGTGCCGCCAGCGCTGCATTTTTTTACCACCTGCATGGTGGCGCTTGGCACGTTGGTTTCTACCTTCTGGATCCTTGCCTCCAATAGCTGGATGCAGACGCCGCAGGGTTTTATCATCGAAAATGGCCATCTCATCCCGCAGGACTGGCTGGCGATTATCTTTAACCCCTCTTTTCCGTATCGCTTGTTCCATATGGCGATAGCCGCGTTTCTCAGTAGCGCCATGTTCGTCGGGGCGTCTGCCGCGTGGCATCTTCTGCGCGGCAACGACTCGCCGGCCATCCGCAAAATGCTGTCGATGGCGATGTGGATGGCGCTGCTGGTGGCGCCGATCCAGGCGGTGGTGGGGGATATGCATGGTCTTAACACCCTTGAGCATCAGCCGGCGAAGATCGCGGCCATCGAAGGGCACTGGGAAAATCGCCCCGGCGAGGCCACGCCGCTGCTGCTGTTTGGCCTGCCGGACATGGAGCAGGAGCGGACCCGCTATGGTCTTGAGATCCCCGCTCTCGGTAGCCTGATCCTTACCCACAGCCTGCATAAGCAGGTGCCGGCCCTGAAAGACTTCCCGAAAGAGGACCGACCCTATTCGCCCGCCGTCTTCTGGTCGTTTCGCATCATGGTCGCGATGGGCGTGTTGATGATCGCCTTAGGGATCTGCAGCGCCTGGCTGCGCTATCGGCGGCGGCTGTACCACTCGCGTCCCTTCCAGTGGTTTGCGCTCTGTATGGGGCCCGCCGGTCTTATTGCCCTGGTCGCCGGGTGGGTGACCACCGAGATGGGCCGCCAGCCGTGGGTGATATACGGGTTGCTGCGCACGCGGGATGCGGTGTCGTTGCACAGCACCCTGCAGATGGCCATCAGCCTGCTGGTATTTATCGTGGTTTACTGCGCCGTGTTTGGCGTGGGGTATTACTACATTTTCCGGCTTATCAAAAAAGGGCCGCAGCCGGTGACGGAGCTGACCTCGCAAACCGCAGGCACCCCGGCGCGTCCGCTCTCAGCGGCTGAGCCGGTGCGTGATGAGGAGAACGCATCATGAGCATCGATATCTCGGTGATTTGGTTTGTCATCATTGTCTTCGCCACGCTGATGTATATCGTGATGGATGGTTTCGATTTAGGTATTGGGATGCTGTTCAGCGTGGTGCATGATGGCGAAGAGCGCGATGTGATGGTCAACAGCGTCGCCCCCGTCTGGGATGGTAACGAAACCTGGCTGGTGCTCGGCGGGGCAGGGCTGTTCGGCGCCTTTCCGCTGGCCTATGCGGTGATCACCGATGCGCTGGTTATCCCGCTGACGGCGATGCTCATCGGCCTGATTTTTCGCGGCGTGGCCTTTGAATTTCGTTTTAAAGCGGTTCCCTCGCATCGCATCTTCTGGGACTATGCCTTTGCCGGCGGCTCGCTGTTGGCGACCTTCAGCCAGGGGATTGTCGTCGGCGCGTTTATCAACGGCTTTGCGGTGGCTGACCGCCGCTTCGCCGGTTCGACGCTGGACTGGCTTACCCCTTTCAATCTGTTCTGCGGTCTGGGGCTGGTGGTGGCCTATCTGCTGCTGGGCACCACGTGGTTGATTATGAAAAGCGAAGGCGCGCTGCAGCAGCGGATGCGCGAGCTGACCCGCAAGGTACTGCTGGCGCTGATGGCGGTGATCGCGGTGGTCAGCGTCTGGACGCCGTTGGGCTGGCGCTACGTGGCGGAACGCTGGTTTACGCTGCCCAATTTCTTCTGGTTCGTGCCGGTGCCGATTCTGGTGTTGGCACTGAGCCTGTGGATCTGGCGCCTGAGCGCGCGCCCCGCCAGCCACGCCCGTCCCTTTATCCTGACGCTGGGCCTGATATTCCTCGGCTTCAGCGGGCTGGGGATCAGCGTCTGGCCGAACATTATCCCACCGCATATCTCTCTGTGGGATGCCGCTGCGCCGCCGTCCAGCCAGGTATTTATGCTGCCGGGCGCGCTGCTCATTATCCCGGTGATCCTGATGTATACCGCCTGGAGCTACTACGTCTTTCGCGGCAAAGTCTCCGGCAGCGAGGGCTATCACTGAGCCTGATTCGCGCCGGCAGGTGAGGATTTGCCGGCGCGTCGCGCCGTCCGGTCAGGGATGACCGAGAGGGATGCGCACAAACCGGTGATCTGCTGCAACGACTCGGGCCGGGTGTTTATGCCTTCGGCGGCTTGATCTTAATAATAAATCGTTCGTTAACCCGGGTGATCCTCGCGCCAATATCGCCAAACTCGGTGGCGATTTTAAAAAAATCGTCCGCGGCGACATCAAAATCGAGCTCAATCTTCGGGTGTTGTCCTGTCGCCAGTAATTCATAGAAATGGTCAAGGCTGCGGGCTTTTTCGCTAGGCATCTTATTTCTCCATGGTAAACCAATCTGCAGGGGTTTTATTGCTTACGGCGCTTTTACGGATTATTCAGCAGGATGACAAACGTGCCTGATATAAAATTATGCAATGACAGTAAGAATGAGGCAGGGCGAGGTTATTCCGTGTTGTTAAACCGCGTGGCGACGCGTTGTCCGCCATACCATGACGGCAGAGACGACCCTGCGGCGCCGGTTGATGATAGACATTTTTTGATGACAAATTAATGACAATAAAATGAATCTGTCCGGGCTCGGGATGGCATCGTGCTAAATAATTTTATTCTGTGGCTGGTAAGGTGGTTGTTAACTACTTTATGGTGATGGAGCGTCTTTTTTAGGGCCAACGGCGAGGGAACAACGATGCAATTACTTGATTTATTCGCAGGCTTATTATGGTTAAGCAGCGTTATCTTCCTGCTGTTTGTTCTTGATGTGATCATCACCCGTTATCTTTATCGTAAATAATCGACAACGACAGCGGCGTTGGGCATAGGGGACGGCGTCGGAGGATGATAATATAACCCGCGGACTGATTCAGAAAGGAATGCGCGGTGGCCGGGAGAATTGATTACGATATTGAAAAATACCAGTTTACCGAAGCCGGTGAGACGCCACGGCTCCGGGAGCAGTGGCGCGAAGTATACCTGGAGTGTCGTCAGCTGCGGGCCGGGGCAGAGGAGCGCCTGCGCATTGCGTTACTGAACGTCGACTATGTCACCAGCTTCGAGCTGCCTTTTCGCCTGCTGCTGGTGCGCGCGCCGCAGCTAATCGCCGATGTTCGCGAGACGTTGCAGCTTAGCCGTAAAGCCGCCGTTTTCAACGGCAAACGTTACGGCTGCGTCTATAGTTTGAAACAGGATTTACAGGCTGTACCGGAAGCCTTTCATTACCGCCTGGCAAACCGCATTCGTCGCGTCGATGCAACCGGGCTGACGGCGGCCCCGTACCAGCAGATTGCCCGGGAGATAAAGCCGGCCCGGGAGCGGCTCCGCCAGGCGCTGAACGCCGGCCTGCCGGTCACCGCTCTCGACGCCCTGTTCTGGTTCGGCAGTCAGCGAGTGGCGGCGGACATCGCGCAGTTGCGCCGGTCCGGCATGGCGATTGTCACGACGGAGGTGGAGGTCAGCGACAATTTGTTCAATACCACCCGACGAGTGCCCGTTTACCGCCTGGCCAGCGAGTGAGTCGGCAACCTTTCGCCCAGCCGTTGCCTCTGCAGACAGTTGACCATTGCCCCGTCGAACCAGACGCACAGCCCTCTGGCGACAGGCCGCGGGGCCGGTTCCAGCCATGCGCTGGCGATGAGCATGAGGAGCATTAGCGCCAGTGGAACCATGTATTTTCTTTTCACTGCCCTTTATCCGCTGCGCCTGTTCTGCCAGCAAGGTAGCGGTAAAGTATGACGTTTCGTTGACCGGGGCAGCGTTTTTATTATCGGCAAGCGGTTGCGTTGGGTCAGAGATTATTCATCTTTTGGCATACGAAAGGACGAAAACTGGCGGCTTGTATTTTTGATTTTTATTACACCACGCTTTTTTTTTGCCGCCGGGGAAAAGCGTAATGTGGCTACGACTGGATGCGGCTCGTCATGTAACTGGCTGGTTTAAAACAATATTTTAATTGTTGTCTAAACGCATGCGACAGCGGTGGCTAATTTATATTAATTCACTTTACCGATCAATAAATTATATGTTGATAGTTTTTAGCTATCGAATGTTTCTTATCGATCATTTTAAACTATTTTTGTTGGCGGGAAATATATGACATGCTTTAACCCTTTCTTATTTTTGGTATTTTTTAAATGGTTGAAGAAAACGCGAAAAATACCTCCTATCGCTTCGTACTGGAGCCCGCTATTAGCGATGATGGCAGCTGCCACTCGTGGGAATTGCTCACTAAAGATATTATAGCACCCGCACGAAATAACGCCTCAGCGCCCGCGTTTTCTTTCTCCACGCTTACCGAAAGCGATAAGCTTGCACTATTTACCCGACAAATCGAGTTGCTTTCCGTATTTGATTTTTCCCTGGTCGATAATAAGCCGATCTCGCTCAATATCGATGATTTATTAAGCCATTTTATTCTGACGGACCGCTATCTCTGCGATTTTCTGCGCTCGTGTAAGCATATTGCTTTGGAGATAAATGAGAATTTTCATGAGTTTATCGCCGGCCGCGAGCTGACGGCGCTAAGCACGCTGGCGGCGCTTTGTCCGGTCTGGCTGGATGATTTTGGTCGCGGGCGAACCTCCTTCCCGCTGCTGGAGAGATTCCGCTTCGATTGCGTCAAAGTGGATAAGGATTACTTCTGGGATAAAGAAAACGACCCCGCTTTGCCCGGTCTGTTGCAGTCTATTCATACCCTGACCGGCCATGTGATCGTTGAGGGTATCGAAACCGAAAAGCAAAAACGGTTAATCACTTCTGCCGGGGACATCATAGGTCAGGGCCGCTACTGGAAGGAAGAATATATTTTTCTTTGCGGTTGAGAGTCGACCGGGGGCTGGTTTCGGTTACCTGCTATTCTTTTATTATCCAGTTTTAAATACCCCCTTTGCTACAGATAGTCTTTATTAGCGCAGTGATAAGCGCCTCTCTTTTTTATGAAGGATCATTCCCTGTAAATACCCCCATGCGTAACGCCCCGATCGCCATTTCGACGTAAGCCAGGAGCTGATTTCTGAGCTGCGCGAGCTGGTGAAAAAAGATCTCGCCGCTGCGATCAATTAATCCTGCCTGCGCCATCCGCTCAGGATCGCGCGGCATGGAAAAATGCCGCCGTTTACCGGCGGCTATTGCTTATTTTGCGCTACCCTGGTTTTTTTCCAGCCGGGCGAAATACTCCGGTGCAAACGGGCGCGGATCGACGTCGGCAAACGGCGCGCGCTCAAAGTGCGATTTCAGCGCCCAGGGAACCGTGCAGTCAAAAATGGTCTTGCAGCTGATGCCATTTCCACGGATCGACGGGCTGTATTCCGGCGTCTGGGACGGATCCAGCTGGTGACCGCGAATGCCGGGGATTGTCGTAATGCTGACGTCCCCCTGCATGCGGGTGGTCATCGCCCACAGGATATCGTCGCTGTCAAAGATGTCGACATCTTCATCAACCAGAATAATATTTTTTAGCTCGGAATAGGTCGCCAGCGCCAGCAGCGCGGCCTGCCCCTGCCGGCCTTCATCGGCGGGTTGACGTTTTTTCACCTGCAGGATCCCGAGGAACTTACCGCCACCCGCGGTGTGGGCGTAGACATTTTGTAAAAAGCCCGGAATGGCGGCCTCGACGGCATTCCAGATACTGGCTTCCGTTGGCAGGCCGGCGAGGGTGGTATGCTCTTCCCCCGGTCCCACCAGGGTCTGCAGAATCGCATTGTTTCGCATGGTCACTGCTTTGACTTTGATTACCGGCAGCGACGGATTAGCGCCGCCGCAGTAGCCAGGAAATTCCGGCATCGCGTGGCCGCTATTGGTGTGCTGATCCTCTCTGACGCGCACGCCAGGCAACAGCTCACCTTCGATAACGATCTCGGCGCGGGCGATGGCTTTCTCCGGGACGCTGACGCCCTGAACCAGCTCCACCGGACGTTGACGCAGCGCGCCGGCGACGCCCAGCTCGTTATAGCCGAACGGCGTGGTAGGGGCTTCGAAGCAGGCGCCAATATAGATGGCCGGATCGAGACCCATATTGATGGTTATCGGCAGCGGTTTGCCTGCGGCCTCGGCCTTCTGGCGAAACACTTCGATATGGCGGCCGGCGGCAAGAAACATCGACAGCTCATCCCGGCCCTGGACGCACAAGCGGTGGATGGTGACGTCGGTCAGCGAGGCGTCGTCGGGATCGCTGGCCAGCGCCAGGCCCAGGCAGAAGAAGGGGCCGGCGTCGATAGGGGTGTTGGTGGGCGCCGGAAGCAGGGTGCGCAAATCAAAATCCGGATCGTCGGCCAGAAAGATCTGTTCCTGGCAGGGGGCGCTGCTGGCCGGGACGACCACCGGCGCGACCGGTTTTTTCACCGCCTTACCCACTTCAAGGGCCAGCTGCGAGGCTTCGCAGCCCAGCATCAGCGCGGCCCGCTGGCGGCTGGCGTGCATACCCACCAGAATGCGCGAGTGTGGATAACCCTTAATATTGTTAAACATCATCGCCGGCCCGATGCGGGTGGGGCGCTTCACGGTGCCGCCCGCGCCGATATGGCGATAAACACCGGCCAGCTCGGCGTTAGGGTCAACCGGATGATCGGTTTCGAGATACTGATTGTCATGCTGTTGCAGCAGCGCGATGGCGTCGCGCAGATCCTGAATCGGTGCGGTCATGATGTTCTCCTTAGCGTATCGATGCGCACAGTATGCTTCGCAGGCTAATGGTTATCAATTGCATCATTTATGCTTTATTGATAAGCTTTTTCTTATCAATTTGTAGGGAGGAGTCCGACCATGTCCTTGCGAGCGTTACGCCATTTTGTGGTCGTTGCCGAAGAGTTGCATATGCACCGGGCGGCGGAGCGGTTACATATCGCCCAGCCCGCCCTCAGTCAGCAGATTAAGCAGCTTGAGCAGCGCCTGGGCGTGGTGCTCTTTTCCCGCGCTAACCGCCGTCTGACTCTGACCGCCGCGGGCGAGGCCTTTTTACACAAGACGCGGCTGGCGCTGGAAATGGCCGATCAGGCGGTGCTGGACGCCCAGCGCATCGCGCGGGGCAAGCAGGGGAGGCTGCATTTGGGGTATGTCTCCAGCGCGATGTACGACAGTAAACTGCCGGGGCTCCTGCGCCGGCTGCGCGCCGACTGGCCGGGGATTGAGCTGTCGCTGGTGCAGGGGGATGTGCAAATGCTCTACGAAGCGCTGTTGGATCTGCGTCTGGATATCGCCATCATCCGCGCGCCGCTGGCCTCGCCGCCGGACGCGCTGGTGGTCAGGCCGTTTGTACGTGAAAAGCTCTGCCTGGCGCTCTATCAACAGCATCCGCTGGCCGGCGTGGGCGCGCTTAATCTGGCCTCATTGCGCACTGACAACTGGATCTCGCTTGACGATCCGCAGGGCACCGGACTGGAGCAGGTTTTTATGGATGCCTGTCGCGTCGCGGGCTTTACGCCGCAGGTGGCGCAGCGGATTAACGACGTTACCTCGATGATTAGCCTGGTCTCCGCCGGGGTGGGAGTGGCGTTGGTTCCGCTCTCGGCGCGGGCCTTACGCTTTGATAACGTGGTGTATATCGATCTCCAGGATCGGCTGG
>NZ_GL882872.1:47020-53853 GCF_000195655.1 Klebsiella sp. MS 92-3 | reverse complement strand
ACCACCGCCATATTCGTTCGGCGGTGGTAAGGAAAGTTATCTCGCTGCTTAATACCGCTGAGCGATAGTCCCGGTTAGCTGGTCTTCAGGCGGCCAAAGCTGACAATCCTTGAGCGGCCCAGCTCTTTCGCCCGGTACAGCGCGGCATCCGCCGCGCGCAGCAGACTATCGCTTTGGGTGTGCTGCGGGTAGCTGGCGATGCCAATCGACACATCCACCTGGCCTATCTCGGTCAGACCATCGCGCAGCGTCATATTGCGCACCTGGGTGTAGATCTCGCTGGCGCACTGGTGCGCCCCGGCTTCGTCAATCCCGGGGAGCAGCACTAAAAACTCCTCGCCCCCGTAGCGGAAAGCCATGCCGATATCGCGCACCGCGCGCTGCACAATGGTCGCAACGCTCTTAATCACCAGATCCCCAGCCTCATGGCCATAGCGATCATTGATGGTTTTAAAATGATCGATGTCGATCATCAGACAGCTCAGCGGAGTATGGGTATGGACCGCCAGCGCCATCTGCGAATGCAGCGCTTCGTCAAGATGATGGCGGTTACGCAGGCCGGTCAGGGAATCGAACAGCGCTTTTTCCAGCAGGGCGCTGCGCAAACGCTGATTGGCAAGCGCCAGGCCCAACGCTTCCGCCATCAGCTCGAGATAGGCCCGGGAAGGAGCGTCACTGGCGGTGACGTTCTGGAAGGTCAGCAGGCCAATGGCTTCGCCCTGGGCGATGAGCGGTACGCAGAGCGACTGGCCGGCGTGCGTCTCCGGCAGATGATAGCAGGTGATATCGGGCTCGCCCTGCACCGGCGGATGGCTGAGTCCCCGCCGTATCGCCCAGCAGTCGTCGGGAGAAAAGGGCGTCGTCTCACCGGCGGGCGACAGCCACTGCGCTACGCAGCGCATCTGCCAGGGGTCGGTATCCAGAACATACAGTTTACCGGGGATCGTCGGGGCGATATTCGGCGCAAACCGCTCCGCCACCTTAATCACATCCTCAATGGTTTCACAGCCCTGCAGCCGCTGAGTCATACGCGCCAGCAGCTCGCGGATCGCCCAGTCGGCGTCGCGCTGCTGCTCCAGCCGCTGACGGGCCAGGCCGTTCTCGCGAAAAATGCGGATCGCCTGAGCCATGTCACCAATCTCATCCACCTGGGTAAAGTGCGGCGTCTCTACCGCATAATCCTGGGAGGCGAGACGCTGGACCACGTCGCTCAGGCGAACCACCGGGTAGAGCACCCGGCGTTTGAGAATGAAGCCGAGGACGAACAAAAACATCAGGGCGGTCAGGCCGACCATGATTTCCGACAGCGTACGCCAGATCCGCGAGCGCTCGGTGGCCTGGTCGATAGCGACGGCGGCGCGATGCTCAAGCATCTGGCGGAAGCGATCGATCTGCGTCTGCATGCGCTCCAGTTCAGTCTCGTACGCGGTGCCGTACAGCACCGCGATGGCCGCTGGCGCATCGCCGCGAGTGACATGCGCCAGGGCCGCCTGCTGTTCATCCTGTAGCTCATTGGCGATCCGCAGGCCATCCTGGAGCAGCGCCAGCTCCTCGCGGCTGGCGCCGTTATCTTTCAGGCCGCCCAGCCGCTGCTCTATGCTCTTGTCGGTCTGCTGCAGCTGCTGATATTGCGTAAGCGTCTCCGGCGAAGGCTTTATCACGTACAGCCGGGCGAGGTCAGACAGCGCCCAGGCGTCGTTTTCCACCTCGTCGGAGAGGGTATCAAAGACCTGGCGCTGCTGTACCGCCTGGCGTTCGACGCGGTCGGCGCTGGAGGCCATGAGCATAGCGCTCCCGGAAGCCAGCGTCAGGCCAACGGTGATCCCGTAAGCCCAGTTAGTGATGGTGGCGATTCTCACCGTGAATTTCCTTGCATGCAGATGAAGCTGTTTTGATTATAGAACTCCGCCCCCGCCACGACGGCGGCCCGCTTCAGAGGCGGCGCTCGCTATGCAGAGGGGCAAGGGTCTGAAGAATGATGGCGTGTAGCGTTTCCGCATGGTGGCGCAAAACGAGGAAGACATCGCTATCCAGAGCGCCATTTATAACATCCGCTTCCATAATCTGTAAGGCTTCCTGCCAGGCCATCCCTTTACGATAAGGGCGATCTTCGGTCAGCGCGGTGAAAATATCGGCGATGGAGATAATCCGGTCGGCGAGGGTCAGGTGCTCCTTTTCGAGATGCAGAGGGTAGCCGCTGCCGTCCATTTTTTCATGATGATTCGAGGCCCAGTTAATGATGTCGCCGAGCTCGCTATAGTCGCTGAGAAGTTCGCCGGTCATGTAGCTGTGCTCCCGCACCTGACTCAGCTCCTCATCATCCAGCTCGCCCTCTTTTTCGAGAATGGAGAGTGGGATATAGACCTTGCCAATATCGTGTAGATAGCCGGCTATCTGTATTTGCTGGCAGGTGGGCTCCGGCAGCTGCATCCAGCGGGCAAGCTGGCGGGCGATTTCCCCCACCATGATGCTATGGGTGGCGGTAAAGCTGCTGTAGGTGTCGACGATTTTGGCAATCAGCAGGCAGACATCCTTCAGACCGTGAATATCCAGATAGCGCGTGTTGATGGGGCCAATAATCTCCAGCAGCCGCTGAATATGGCCGGGGTGAAGGTGCTGCCAGAAGTTCGCATTTTCAGCAACCTCGCACAGGATATCGCAGAGCGGCGGATCGATCTCCCGATGCAAAGCGACGAACTGTTCCACCACCGCCCGCGTGGGCCAGGCGGCAACGTGGCTATCGGCCGGCAGCAGCCGTTCAAAGGCATCAGCGAAATAGACAATGTGCTGTTCGCGGGAGCCCCGGTGGTTCGGGCTAAAATGGTGATCGCGAATAAAGGGAACGATGGGCTGGAAGGTCGCTAATCCCTCCAGCATCGCCACACCCTGGCGCTGATGCGGGTCGTGGATATTATCGATAGCATCCAGCGAATGAATGGTGCGTTTATCCCCCAGCACGCCGATATCGTGCAGCAGCGCGGCGCAAAAAATGGTCTGCTGCCGTTCGTCAGGCAGTTCCAGCCTTTGCGCCAGCGTCAGGGCGATTAAGGCCGTTCGTTGCATATGCCGGTGCAGTTCAGGGTTAATGATCTGGATGACTCTGGTGGTCAGCATCAGGGCCGACTTCAGGGCAATACGCATCTCTGTTCTCCGTTCGCGTGACCTGGCGGGCAAAAATGCTCTCGCCGGTGACGGAAGTGTCGATAATCTGATCGCAATGCGTGTTGTGTGTTGCTGAACAGGTAAATCCTCAGAATGTTTTGGTTCATAGCTCTGCCCGTTTCAGATCCAGTGGTGCACCAGAGTTGGGCGATATCGTCCTAAGAACCTTATTATTGTCTGATAGTTAACCATTTCCCCCCCAGAAAAGAAATGAATTCTGGCAAGCCCTTTGCATTAAGCAAGCGTAAGTTTGATTAATGTCTATGAAGGGAGTGACCTGTATGAATTTTAGAGCATTACTTGCCATTGCGTTATTGACGATGAGCAGCCTGGCGTTTAGCGAGACGCGTCTTCCGCATATTGTTATTTTAGCCACCGGCGGAACGATTGCTGGTTCGGCGGCCAGCAATACCCAAACAACCGGCTATAAAGCCGGGGCGCTTGGGGTGCAGACGCTGATTAACGCCGTGCCGGAAATGAGTAAAATCGCTCACGTCGAGGGCGAGCAGGTGGCGAATATTGGCAGTGAGAATATGACCAGCGATATTATTCTCCAGCTCTCGAAGCGGGTGAATGCGCTATTGGCTCGGGACGATGTCGATGGCGTGGTGATCACCCATGGCACGGACACGCTGGATGAAACCCCGTATTTCCTCAATCTGACGGTGAAAAGCAACAAGCCGGTGGTCTTTACCGCGGCGATGCGCCCGGCGACGGCGATCAGCGCCGACGGGCCGATGAACCTGCTGGAAGCGGTCACGGTCGCCGCCGATCCTGATGCCCGGGGACGCGGGGTAATGGTGGTGCTTAACGACCGCATCGGCGCGGCGCGCTTTGTCACCAAAACTAATGCCACTTCGCTGGATACCTTCCGGGCGCCCGAGGAGGGCTATCTTGGTGTCGTGGTGGGCGGAAAACCCCAGTTCGAGACGCGGGTGGATAAAATTCACACGCTGCGCTCGGTGTTCGATGTGCGTCAGCTGAAGGTTCTGCCGAAGGTGGTGATTATTTATGGTTACCAGGACGATCCGGAGTATATGTACGATGCGGCGATCGCCCATCATGCCGACGGTATTATCTACGCCGGAACCGGGGCGGGGTCGGTGTCGGTACGTAGTGCCGCCGGTATCAAAAAAGCGCAGCAGGCGGGCATCGTGGTGGTGCGAGCCTCCCGTACCGGCAGCGGCGTCGTACCGCCGGATGACAGCCAGCCCGGGCTGGTGGCCGACTCCCTCAACCCGGCAAAAGCGCGTATACTGCTGATGACCGCGCTGACGCAGACTAAAGATCCGCAGCTGATTCAGCAATATTTCCATACCTACTGATCCTCTGCGGCGAGGGCGGTGTTCACACCCTCGCCGTGCGTTCTTCTCAATGACCTGGCTTCCATGCAAATCGATGGCGGATCATTGCCCATCATTCACTCCACCTGTGTTTCCCACGAGGCGTAAAGAAATATTTTTTATTGTCCGGAGGGCACAGTATTTCAATGCACCGCGCTTATTTTAAAAGCAGGTTTAAATAAGTCTATTCTTAATTGTTGTCTTAAAGTCGTTTTAATCTTTTTTATGCTGACGGATTAAAAAAGATGCATTTCGCAGTGGGACGCGTTTAATACTCGCTTTGCCAGACTACGATGCATCCCAACGCGGTCAGGCCGCCGATCGCGCGGCTCAGCGGACGCCTGCCACCGGCGGCCAGGGCCGCACTGCGGCAGCTTTCGGTTGTTTTCGTTAGTAACGCTGATGATTAGCGTGAAAATGATATGCATGATGAATATATTAAGCGTGGTTCAAGATTTAAGTTTACATTTAGTAACATATGTGCCGCAATTATGTTTTTTTGTCAGCTTGCTGTTTTTTACTTGCCGGAGGGAATTTCAGCGGATTAGTATTGTCGAACTTGCTGTACGTACCGCCTAATGATGATAAATGGATTCTGTTTTCCTTAAGCGTTACCACATAATTAATGTTTACAGGAAAAATCATGGCCTGCGTATTTAATAAACAACTTTTACACCCGCGTAACTGGCTGACCTGGTTCGGGCTCGGCATCCTCTGGTTAATCGTGCAACTGCCTTATCCGCTGCTGCATTTTATCGGCACCAGCGCTGGTCGCCTTTCCCGTCGCTTTCTTAAACGCCGCGAACATATCGCCCGGCGTAATATCGAACTCTGCTTCCCGGACATGTCGCCAGCGGCGCGCGAGACGCTGATCGATCAAAACTTTATGTCGCTGGGAATGGGGCTTATCGAAACCGGCATGGCCTGGTTCTGGAGCGACGAGCGGGTCAAAAAATGGTTTGATGTCGAGGGGTTCGCCAACCTTAATCACGCGCTTAGCGGTGGGAAAGGGGTAATGGTCGTCGGCGTGCACTTTATGTCGCTGGAGCTGGGCGGCCGCGCGATGGGGCTGTGTCGGCCAATGATGGCCACCTACCGGCCGCACAACAGCCCGCTGATGGAGTGGGTGCAAACCCGCGGTCGCCTGCGTTCGAACAAAGCGATGATCGATCGCAACAATCTGACCGGTCTGGTGCATGCCTTGAAATCCGGTGAAGCGGTGTGGTTCGCGCCCGATCAGGATTACGGTCCCAAGGGCAGCGTCTTTGCACCTTTTTTCTCCGTCCCGCAGGCGGCGACCACCAACGGCACCTATGTCCTGTCCCGCTTATCGGGCGCGAAAATGTTGAGCATCAGCATGGTACGTAAGCTGGATCGCCGGGGCTATAGCCTGCATATCAGCGAGGTGATGAATGACTATCCGGGTGAGGATAAGCAGATCGCCGCCGGCTATATCAACAAGGTTATTGAGCGCGAGATCCTGCGCGCTCCCGAGCAGTATCTGTGGGTACACCGTCGTTTTAAAACCCGCCCGCTGGGCGAACCTTCCGTCTATTAACCTTCCCGCACAGGCTGCGCTTTCAAAATCCCGACAGTTGGGGTAACGTGAGCCGGATCATGTTTTAGTCGTGCGCGAAGGAGTGCAGAGTGTTCGCTGAGTTTGGTGTTCTGAATTATTTAACCTATCTGGTCGGGGCGGTGTTTATCATCCTCGTTCCTGGCCCTAATACGTTTTTCGTGCTGAAAACGGGTATTGCCCACGGGGTGAAGAAAGGCTATCTGGCGGCGGCGGGCGTCTTTATTGGCGACGCAGTGCTGATGTTTCTGGCCTTCGCCGGGGTGGCGACGCTGATTAAAACCACGCCGGTGTTGTTTAACGTCGTGCGCTACCTCGGGGCAATTTACCTGCTGTGGCTCGGGGGCAAAATGCTCTATGCGGTGCTGACCCAGCGCGACGGCCAGTCCGACGCCAGCGCGGAGCCGGCGAGCGCGATCCTCAAGCGCTCCCTGACCCTGAGCCTGACCAATCCGAAAGCGATTCTGTTCTATGTGTCGTTTTTCGTGCAGTTTATCGATGTCAACGCCAAAACCCCCGGCGTGGCGTTCTTTATCCTGGCGCTGACCCTCGAGGTGATTAGCTTCTGCTATATGAGCTTTTTGATCCTCTCCGGCTCGTTTGTCACCCGCTACGTCAAAACCCGCAAGAAGCTGGCTAAACTTGGCAACAGCCTGATTGGTCTGGTTTTCGTCGGGTTCGCCGCGCGCCTGGCTACCCTGCAGTCCTGATCCCCACCCCGCCGGCCCCGCCCCCCCCCCCCCCCCCCCCCC
>NZ_GL882872.1:37948-46950 GCF_000195655.1 Klebsiella sp. MS 92-3 | reverse complement strand
CCCCGCCCCCCCCCCCCCCCCCCCCGCCCCGCCGTCTCTTATTCTGCCCTGTAACAAAAACCCTTCATTTTTTATTGCATTGGTGTTACATATACAGCCGTTTATCGCTCAGCAAAAAGGAAGCCCCGATGATTCTGCAAAAACTCCTCAGCAATAAAAACTGCAAAAAATACTGTCTGTCGCTCGCGGTGGTGTTTGCTATCGCGCTGGCGGTAGTGGGGCGGGCGACCTTCGGGGGCGTGGTGAGCGAGTACAATATGCCGTACTCAGAGTGGACGACGTCCATGTTCTTCCTGCAGGGGGCGATGGTGACGGTTTACAGCATTGTCTTTACCGCGCTCTTCGCTATCCCCCTCGGCTTTATTTTCCTCGGCGCCGATCGTCAGGATTAAGCGTCAACGGGCGAACCGCGGTTCGCCCTGTCTTATCGGCTTATCAACAGCGTGAAGCATTAGTCGTCGTCATGATAGTGATGATGGTGGTGGTGGCGATGGGGATGATATCCATCGTCAATAATGCATCCCGATAACAGCGTGCACAGCGTAATAATCAACGGTAACACGATCGGTTTTTTCATCCTTACTTCTCCCGCTATTCTTATTCCCCGGGGCCGAGAATGCCGCGGCGGATAACGTGAGTGTAAAGGGTTAACTTATTGATGGGATAGGATAAATCCGCAATATCGCCGCGGCGATCACCACCAGCCAAACTGGGTGCCGGCCACCGCCACGATGGCGACGACCAGCATGATAATGGTGCTTTTTTTCATTATGCCCCACCCGGCGCCGCATAGCCGCCGACAAAAAACCAGCCGAGAAAGACGACGGCGATGATAAAGATCGCCACCGGGAAAAGAATACCCAATTTCATGATTGTGTCCCTGTACCCACGAATGATGCCCTGCATGATACTGGATATCGCGGTACTTTAGTCAATATGAATGAAATTCTCCTGGCGGCGGGACTTCTTATCCTGGTACATCGCCTCATCGGCAGCGCGTAAGGCCGCTTCAACATCGATACTCTGCGGATCGCAGGTGACCACCCCGAAGCTAGCGCCCTCATAGTCGATACGCTGTTCGCCGAGGAAGTAGACGCCGCACAGAGCCTGACGCAGAGACGTGACATACGCCTGCTGTGCGGCAGGCTGCTGGGCGCTACCGACGATCAAAAACTCATCGCCGCCAAGGCGGCCAACGATATCTTCCCGGCGCGCGACAGCGGTGAGTCGTTTGCCGACCTGCACCAGAAAGCTGTCGCCGCACGGATGGCCGAACCGATCGTTAATGGCTTTGAAACCATCGAGATCGATAAAAATAAGCGAGACCTGCTGCTGCTGGGCGCGGGCGGAGGCAAAGCGTAACGCCAGCTGCTTAAACAGCGCGCGGCGATTGGGAAGCTGGGTGAGCTCATCGGTAGACGAGTGCAGCTCCAGCGCGACGTTTGCCGCCTGCAGCTGTTGCACCAGGGTGTCTTTTTCCACGTAGTGGGAAATGAGCTTCGCAAACAGGCCCATGACCTGTTCGCCTTCGAGGTTATAAGGCTGTTGTTGCCGGCTGGTGGCGCAGAGGGTGCCGAACAGAGAGCCGTCGGCCAGGCGGACGGGAATGCTTAAAAAAGTAGCGATTCCCAGCTCCTGGGCGGCGATGCAGGAGTGCCAGCGGTTGGCAACGTCATTGCTAAACGTACACTGATCCTCAAGGGCGCGTTTGCAGAGGGATTCATCCCAGGGGACGGAAAATCCTTCCGGGATCTGCATTTCGCTGCTGTTGTGGGCGAACATGATCTGCTGCCGCTGGGCGTTGGTATCAATGCGGGTGAGGTAGGTGGACTCCATTCGCGTCACCGCCTCCAGCATCTCCAGCAGCTGGCGCACCAGGGTTTCCAGGGACTGTTCCGCAGCGAGGGTTTGCGACACCCGGGCAAGAATAAAATCTGACATGAATAATACAGCTCCAGCACGCCAAACGTCACCCCAGCATATTGGGCTGCAAACGGACATCAGCGTCAAATAAACAGTGATATTTTTAAATTTATCACATCTGTCTGGGGAATACTTGTCCACGCGGTGGGAAAAAAAGCCCCGTCGGGTGCGTTGGAAACACCCGGAACAAGGGGCTTTCAACGGTACAATGCGGAGTTGCGCGGCACGCAAGACCATTGAAAGCCATAACTAATTACCCATCTGTGGACATTATGTGGACGTTTCACACATCAGCGCTACCTCTCAGCGGGTTAAGCGAGATCGCGTCCTGAAGATATTCCGGTGCAAAGTGAGCGTAGGCCATAGTTTGCTCAATTCGCGCATGTCCTAAGATCCTCTGTAATGTAATTATGCTCCCCCCATTAATCATAAAATGCGTCGCGAAACTGTGGCGTAGTGCATGCGTCGCCTGGCCGGTCGGAAGATCAGGTTTTACCTCCCTGAGTATCTGCCTGAAGTCAGAATAAGACGCCTTACCAAATAACAACCCTCGCTTACCATCCGCTATGAGTTTTGCCACTTCCGCTGAAACTGGAACAGTCCGCTGCTTGTTACTCTTGGTTTTAACGAACGTCACACGATTCTGTATGATGTGTTCCGCCTTGAGTCGAGCCGCTTCGCCCCAGCGAGCACCAGTACTTAAACACAGAATAGCTATCTTCTTGTTGTCGCCATCCAGTTTAAAGAGCAAGTGCTTGATTTCGTCCTCTGTCAGATAGCCAGTTTCTGGGACTTCTTCTTTCAACTTCTTCCGCCCTCTGATCGGATGTTCACCCGAAAACAACTCGGCCTCGATAAGCGCTGTGAACATACCACTGATACTGTTGAGATCGCGGTTAATGGTGGAAGCTTTAATACCCTGGCTTCTTCTTGCCGCGTAATACTGACTAATCAGCGCTTTCGTAATCTGAAAAGCACAAGGATCGTCTGTAATCCTGCAAAACACGTCTAACTTGTTGCGGTTTATCCGACCGTGCTCCTCATGCTTGCCTTTCAAATTCCACCAAAGCTGTATCAGTTCAGACAGATGCCGCTTATCCGTCGGTTTTGATAACCATTCTTTGGTGTGATGGTTGAACTGGGTATGCTTCTCGAAAGCTACCGCTTCACTTTTCTTATCAAACTTCCTGCGGATACGCTTTCCATTGCGACCAGCAGGCCTGATGTCCACTTCATATCGACCATCATCGAGTTTCTTAATAGTCATAAGAAAACCCTCCGATGGGTGCGTTTGCCTTTAGGCCTTAACGCGTTGCAATTATGTGATGAATACTTTTCGACCAATAATAGACATTTGAAATGTATGTAAGCCTGGTTAATTGTTAACCAGTCTTTTGGTCTGAGTGCTGCGAGGTTGTTAAGTCTTGCCCAAAGTGTGCGAGGGCCGGTGCGATTTGACCGGATTCAGGGGACACCTGATCGGTCATAAACCAAAGAGCGTATTTACAGAATCGGGGGTGTTGGAGAATTTTCATCGCTATGTCGGTAGGCGGTATGGTCCTTCCGCTTTCATAATATGTGAGTGAGCTGTAAGGAACTCCTGTAATTTCAGCAAATTGCTTTCTGTTAAGTCTCTCGGACTCGCGAATCAACGCAAGCTTCTCACTAATAGCTGTTGACATGTTATCAAGATCCTCTAATATCTTCGGTATTCTCTACTGTTGTTCGATATTCTCTAAAAACACTAAGGCACATTAGAGAACATTGAAGCCCATTGGTTAGATCTAGATAAGAGGTTATCAGATGAACAAAAAAATTGTCAGTAGCAGCGATGCCATCCCGTATCAGGAGTTTGCGAAAATCATTGGAAAACCTCCGGCAGCCGTAAGAGGAATGATCGAGAAAGGGAAGTTACCTGTAATCGAGATGACCGATCCCCAGTCAACTTCTGGGCGTGCGGGCGAGTACTGGGTTTACCTTCCAGCCTGGAACAACGGCATGAAACTGGCCTACGAAAGTCGCCCAAAGGAGATCAGGGAAGGGTGGTTGATGTGGCTTGGTCTCGGTGAGCCAGGTCGATAGCCGGTTTCAGGAGAGGAAATATGAAGAACGGTAGCCGCGGATCAGTATCACAGCTCAATAGCAAAACCAGCCTCTACTGTGGTTTTACTATTCTGAAACTCCCACGCAAAAAACCGTACAGCCGCCAGCGCTATCAAATTACGCACACAGGCCATTATTACGGCATCGACTTTGCTTTATCAGAAGCATGTCGAACGATTGACAGAATCATGAGTAAAAAGCACTTCATTGCTTTTTAATCTCTGGGGGCGAAAATGAAACTCGAATATGCAGAAAAAATTAACTCGCTTTTACAATGCTTCCATTTCAATAAAGAGTTTCTGGAATGGAATCATGATTACTCTCTCCAGCTTTTACGCCACGGCGTATCCCACCTCTATCATTTCGCGATGCTTCAAGGCGAGAATGATGAATGCACTCTTGAAGAACTCCGCAACATCATTATTTCCGTCACCGATGGTGATATCCCTAAACCATACGACCTGCTATCTCTGGACGCTGAGCAACTGAAGAAGGCTATGAAGTTTGTTCAACCGCAGGAGGTAACCGTAGAGGTTACACCGGAGATCCTGGAACACCTGAAACTGGGAGCTAGAGCCTCCTGGCGGCTGGAGCCCCCTCGCTTTAACTGATCATCGGAGTACGCCATGTTCACCGAAGAAAAAACATCTTGGGAACAGGAAATGCTGATTCGAGAAGCAGTGGAAAGTGCCGAGCAGGGGTTCACTGTACATCTAAAAAATGGTGCTCGTATCACCATTAGTTCAAAAAGCCCGTCTAAAGATTTAATAATTTACGGGCTCGAAAAAGCAATTCGCGGTAATCACGATCGCGCGCGAATGACCTTTATTGATTTCATGTATTACTGGCATGAAAGGATATTCAAGCAGATTAAAAGAGAATCGCGCTAAAACAATTGATTAACCCGCTTCAAAAATAACGGCATTTACTTTGCCGGGGATACGTTTTGCCTTTTTCAGGAGGTTGCATGTCGGTTACGTCAATAAAGCCGGGAGGCGGAATAAGCGATCCAGAGTTTATGGGAATCAGCACCAATGCGCGCAAAGGCGAGCGCGCCCACTTACTCGGATTGCTGCGCATCCGTATGGGCCTGCTGAAAGAGCAAGGCCTTACCCCCGAAGAGATTTATTCAGCACTTGAGCAGTGGATAGCCAACCACGAAACAATCACCAGCGAGGGCAGTAAACCATGAATCACGTAATGATCGATTTGATTAACGTTAGTAAGAAACCGTCATCACCTCTGTGTGCCATTGAAGCTGTGTTTTTTGAACCCTCAACAGGGCAGATCGGAAAGGTTTTTTATTCTTCGATAGACATTCGTAAATCTGAAAGCTTGAAGGGCCGTATCAGCATTAGTACGGCATTCGATTGGATGAAAAAAGACTCTCACTGGCGCGCCGAAGTAATGAGCGCAACCGAAGCTGAAGAAGATGCACTTTGCAGCCTTGCTGCTTTCATCGCCGACAATACCTGTCCCCGGAACGCGGCGTTATTAGTATGGTTCAAAGATGCCCCGGAAAAACTGGTTTCACTTCGTTATGCCGTGGATCGCTTAGAGGTGTCAGGCATTTTCCCTGAAGGCACAAAATACCGCTGCATTCGTTCACTTCTCGACCTTGCTGCTGCCACAGACTATGCGCCTCATGCGAGAAGCGCCCTGGCTCGTTACACGCTCACTGACGCGCGATATCAAGCGGAGCAAGTCTGCGAAATCTGGCAGCGCTTGACCTCTCCACACATTGGATCGCTATGAGGGCTGCCATGCATTCGCATCTGTCTGTTGTTTGTAACGCGCCGTTGCCGGTTTGTAAGAGGGCGCTTGCCGCCCTGAATTGCTTTGCTCGTGGACAGCGTAATTACACCCGAGTCAAGCCACACGCCTATCTCGTGATCCGCATTGGCCTCCGTTGGCGTTTGCTCAGCAAAAACGGTGGTAAGCAGTGGCGACTGATGACCCATGAAACCTATAACCAGGAATGCCGCAAATGATTAAGTCACCTCTTAAGTGGGCTGGCGGTAAAACCCGCGTGTTGCCGGAGCTGCTGAAGCACTTACCTAAAGCCGATTGCTTGATTGAGCCCTTTGTAGGCAGTGGCACAGTCTTTATGAATACGGAATACCGCCGCTATGTGCTTTGTGACAGCAATCGCGCATTGATCAATTTCTTCCTCGCGCTCAGGGAAGACCCTGAAAGATTGATACTGATCGCCAGGAACGTATTCAGAAATGGCAATAACGAAGATAGCTATTACGAAGAGCGCAAGTTGTTCAACCACCTGTCGTGGGATGACGAGTGTGCAGATGATTACGTTGTACGGTGGGCTGCATCATTTTTATACCTGAACCGCCACTGCTTTAACGGGCTTTATCGCACCAACAGGGATGGCGGTTTCAATGTTCCATTTGGCAGCTATAAGGCGCCTTATTTTCCAGAAGCAGAAATGCGCCTATTTGCCGAAAAGGCGCGGGATACTCACGCGCTCTTTCTTTGTAATGATTTTCGTACTTCCATTCCGTACGTCGCCAGGAATCGCCTGGACTCCGTGATTTACTGCGATCCACCGTACATCCCGACTAGCAAAACAGCCAATTTTACCGCTTACGGCAAGCCATTTACCCTGGACGATCACCGCGCTTTGGTTACGGCGCTACTGGACGTTAATCGCCAGCATGGAACGCGCTCGGTCATCTCAAATAGCGACACACCAGAAACACGCCAGATCTACTCCGCTTTCAATCTCCACGCCTTCAGAGTTCGACGTTCCGTTAGCGCCAAAACCCGCGATATGGCCGGTGAAGTGATTGGCGTTCTTCGCGTGTGTGGTGGTTGCGGTCGTTCTGGTGGTGGAGGTTGCCCGGACTGTGGGGCGGTAATGGGCGATGCGACACATGCCGAAATGTTTGGCGCGCCGGCTTGTTGTGGCGTTGACCTGGCAAAATAAGATAACGACGGTGAGCTATGCCTGACTCCACATCCCTGGCATGGAGCTGGAATGCCAGAAAGCAGCCAGTAAACCCTTATGCTGTTGATGTGCCTGCACGGAAACCCTCTGCGCTGGCCGTCTGGATTGCGCTTTATGAGCAGGATAAAAGCGATCAACGCGAGCAGGCTGAAGCAATGAGTCGTGCAGCAGAAGAGTACCTCTTTTCTGTTGCACATTGCGATCCCTGGCACTATGACGAATTGAATGATGCGCTGATTGAGAAGGCTAAGCGACATGCAGAACTCCATCGTGTTGATCCTCTTACCCTGATTCGTGATGACGTCGCCAGCTTGCCTGGTTTCCTGCGCAAGCCGCTGGAAACAAGGATTAAGTATTTGGAAAAATCAGAAGATCCGCGCCATTTGCCTACCTATCTGAATGAGGTCATTACTCCCTCATTAGTGAGAATTGACAAGGTCCGTGCTAACCAGGCGTCGCTGTCATTCCAGGCCATGGCTGGCAGGGATAGCCTTGATCAACTCCTTCGACTTGCTGAACTGAATCAGCGGGAGGTTAAGCGGCTTTCAACGCTGGTCGCAACGCACATTGATATGATTTTTATCCAGCTTTGCGGTGAGATGCTGACCGATGAATTAGCTTCTCCCATCGTAATACTGGAGCTCTATCGTCGTGTGGCGGCCGAAGTGTCACGCCTTGATGTTATCCCGCCGGGTTATGAAGCGCTCCGCAGCAAACATAATCGCCGCAACCCGATTAATTACGAGCTGATACCGGGCGCGCTTGCCCGTATGCGTTGTGCTGACTGGTGGCAACGTAAGCTGTGGCAACTCCGCAACGAATGGCGGGAAGAGTTACTTCGGGCTGCGTGCCTTGTTCATCGGCACGCATCACCTTATGTCAGCCATGACATCCTGTTGCAGAAGCGGGAACAACGCCGTAAGGCGATGGATTTTTTCCGCAACCATGATCTGATTAACGAAGATGGCGACACGCTCAGCATGGAGGATGTGGTGCTTGCAAGTGCCAGCAATCCGGCGCACCGTCGTAATGAGATGATGGCTTGTGTCAAGGGCCTGGAATTGATAGCTGAAATGCGTGGCGACTGCGCCATGTTCTATACCATCACCTGTCCGTCTAAGTACCACGCCACACTGATGAACGGGAAGCCTAACCCTACATGGGATCACTCGACAGTTAGGAAAAGCAGCGACTATCTGGTTGATACGTTTGCGGCATTCCGTAAGGCAATGCACAAAAAAGAGCTGCGCTGGTACGGCGTCCGCGTAGCCGAACCACATCACGATGGCACTGTGCACTGGCATTTATTGTGTTTTATGCGCAAAAAACATCGACGTGCAATCACAGAGCTGCTGCGTCGTTTCGCTATCCGAGAAGATCGCGCCGAACTTGGCAATAACACTGGCGCTCGTTTCAAGTCAAAGCTGATAGACCCGCGAAAGGGGACTCCGGCCAGCTATATTGCAAAGTACGTCAGTAAAAACATCGATGGGCGTGGGCTGGGTGACACCGTCAGCAAGGAGACGGGTAAATCACTACGTGATAGTGCCGAGCACGTCACTGCGTGGGCATCGTTGCACCGTGTTCAACAATTTCGTTTTTTTGGGATTCCAGGCCGCCAGGCGTACCGCGAGTTACGATTGTTCGCATCGCAGGCAACTCGTGCAATGAAAACCAGCAAACCGGGCGCTCCGGTACTTATGGATCCAAAACTGGACGCTGTGCTCGCTGCTGCTGATGTTGGCTGTTTTGCCACTTACATCATGAAGCAGGGCGGTGTACTTGTTCCCCGCAAAAATTACCTCATTCATACCGCCTACGAGCCGACAGTCGAACCAGGAACCTATGGCGATCACGGGATTCGTATTTATGGCATTTGGTCGCCAATCACCGGTAAGGAAAACAAAATATGCACGCATGTCCATACCTGGAAGATGGTGAAAAAGGCTCCCGCTAACCCAGGCGCTGAAAGCGCCGCCCACGGGGGGGCCCCCCCCCCCCCCCCCCCCCC
>NZ_GL882872.1:7446-37811 GCF_000195655.1 Klebsiella sp. MS 92-3 | reverse complement strand
AGGTTAAAAAACGAACAAATCAGCATCCCGGTTCACCGCCATTAATGACAGTGCCAGATGAGCGGGAAGAGCCTGAACAGTTCGAGATTGGTCAGTTAACACGCGAACAGCGAAAACAAGTGTTGGGAGGTATCCATACCCACAAACAGCAGCGGCATAAATCCCCCGCCGATGAGTTTGAGGCGCTGGCGTACAGCATTACCGTCGGCGACTGTACCGAATATGACACCCGCAGGGCAGAAAGCTATCTCAAGGCCGCCCAGGAAATTAGGCGGAGAGAGCAGGTTTTATCACCGGAAATCGCCGGACTGGCGGGCTTAGTTCAGTCATGGGCGAAAATGAAGAAGGTGCTGATCAGTAAACCGCAGACCTTACAGCTGGCACGCGGCAATGAAGTGACGGTGCTGGATACGGTATATCGCGCACATCCGGTTACTGGTGAGCTGTTAGTTACGGGGGTGGACATACACTGGCGAAAAACTCTAGCGAAGCACAAGGCGGACACTCTGATTAACCGTTGGCGTCAGGCGGCTAGGGAAGTGTGATTCACAAATCATACTGTGATTTTATATAGGATTACGCTTTCATGTTCGGATGATAAGTGCAATACTATTAAAATAGTCCGGAATGTGTTTTTATTTTTTTGTTGTATATCAGGAGGTTGTGATTCCCATGGGCGATTTAAGCGGCATTCAGTCTGATTTAGCCCAGCTGGTTAGGCTGGTGATAGCCGAACAATATGATGATGTTAGGTTGTATGTCGCTCGTTTAGTTCGTAAGTATCGTGACTCATCACCTGAATTGGCGGCTCAGCTTGATCAATACTTGCGTTCGAAACCTGCGAACAGCCACAACAGCTTGCGTAAGGCATCTAGCCCCACGCACACAGTTTCCCCACAGCCTTTGCCTGTGGATGATGAATCGCGATTAAGTCTACTGAAGACGCCAGTTCTGAAAGATGAACTTGAAAAACCTGTACTTTCGGAAAAAAATGAATCGGTATTAGACAGGCTCATACTCGAGCGCAAAAGTATCCAACGGTTAAACGACTTGGGATTGTCACCGACGCGATCTGCAATTTTCGTAGGTCCTCCAGGGGTGGGCAAAACTTTAACGGCAGCTTGGTTGGCAAAACAACTCAATGTGCCATTTTATATCCTTGATTTAACTGCTGTTATGAGTAGTTATCTTGGCAAAAGCGGTAATAATTTGCGAGCAGCATTAGATTACGCAAAGAAAAAACCATGCGTATTATTACTTGATGAAATTGATTCGATAGCTAAAAAACGTAGCGACGACTCTGACATTGGTGAACTCAAGAGACTAGTAACAGTCATCTTACAGGAAGTTGATGAATGGCCGACAAATTCTTTATTGTTGGCGGCCACAAATCACGAGGAGTTGATCGATCCTGCATTATGGCGCCGCTTCGATATGATAGTTAACTTCGAGAAACCAGATGCTGCAAGTATTTCTGATGCGTTAAGAAGGTTTTCAGGGCCTGATTTTGCAATGTTTTCACGCTGGGTTGATATTTTGACCTTAACGTTTAAAAATGAATCATTTAGCAACATTGAAAAAGAAGTAAATAAATTCCGTAGAGCAGTGGCATTAGGGATTGCATCTGATCAGGAATTAATTGAAGAGTTTATAAAAAGTAGGATTTCTCTATTGGAACGTACTGAGAAGCTGGAGGTGGCTTTAAGCCTCAGTAAAGAGACAAAGCTCTCACAGCATTCTATCTCAGATATTACCGGGGTTAGTCGAGATACTATCCGTAAACATCGTGCCTCTGAGGGCACAGTTGCATAAAAGGAACGGTAATGGCTACTAATTTTTTAATAGGTCGCGGTGAATTGCTGGCAAGTGCTGTTGTTGGCCCTCGACGCGGAATGGATAAATCAGAGGTTTACACTTTTGCTGAAGCAAAGCAGAGATTAATACCTCAAGTTGAACAAGCAACATCTGATTTGGATGATTTGCCAGCTGTTGCTTGCCCAAATGATTTTGCTGTAGCTACTTTAACACTTAACCCTAGTTATATTGCTCGTTCTTTTTTTCCGGATACTTTACTCCGGGAAAATAACCTGCAATCAATAGGAAGTAAGACTGTTAAAATTAAGCCTGACGGTTGGAAACGCAAAGCCGAAGTGACAGAGTTTCCAACTACCCAAATTTTTGTGGCGGGTAAACGCTCTTCTTTCAAAAATATAATTCCATGGGTACAGTCTTTAGACGATGGTAGTGACGAAGCGATAGACTTCGCACGAATTGAAATGTTTTCTGCTTATAAGCCAGAAGAAAGAATAGTCCCCTTTAGCAATAGGGAAGCCGGCGAGTTCTTCGAGGTTGGCATACATCTTTTACCGAGTAACAATAGTGACCTAGTTCAATCAGCGTTTATGGGTTATGCCGAAGATAATGGCATTACTCTTTACTCAGAGCTTTCTTTTACGGCGGGTAATCTTTGGTTTGTCCCCGTTCAGTGCGGTCAAGAAAAAATCGAGACTTTATCCTTATTTACATTTGTTAGGGTAATTCGCCCCGTACCTCCCCTGCGCGGTATTCGTCCAATACAAAGAGCCTCGGGTGTTAAAATTCAAACATTATTACCCAGCGATCCACCTGTAAGTGATTTAAGAGTAGCTATTTTAGATGGTGGTCTGCCTAAACAACACTCAATACAGAAATGGCTTAATTCATATCGAGTTATGGATGATGGTGCTTCGGATGATAGCGATGCGTTACAGCATGGCCTCGCAGTAACATCAGCGTTTCTTTTTGGCCCCTTAAAAGCCAGAACCATGGCCCCTCGACCATATTCTTATGTTGATCACTTGAGGGTTTTAGATGCCGACATCTGTAATGAACATCCTCTTGAACTTTATAGAACTCTAGGGTTGATTGAAGAGGTTCTTCTTTCTAGACAGTATCAATTCATTAACTTAAGTTTAGGGCCTAATTTGCCTATTGAGGATTCAGAAGTTCATGCATGGACTTCTGTGATCGATGATCTGCTCAGCGATGGTGAAACGCTGATGACAATCGCTGTAGGAAATAATGGTGAGATGGATAAAGAGTCTGGCAATGCTAGAATTCAAGTACCTGCTGACTCAGTGAATGGTCTTTCTATTGGTGCAGCCAATTCTACAGACTCTAACAAATGGGCGCGATCCTCATATAGTGCTATGGGGCCTGGAAGAAGCCCTGGAGTTATTAAACCTGACTTAGTTACTTTCGGTGGTGAAGAGCGTGAATATTTTCACGTTCTAACTGACGATACAAATCCAGTAATCGCACCTCAAATGGGTACAAGTTTTGCCGCTCCATATGCATTACGTACAGCGGTTGGAATCAAAGCTCTTTTAGGTGGAGATCTAACAACATTGGCGATCAAAGCGCTTATGATTCATTCATGTTCTCAAAAAGATTATTCTCATGCAGAAGTTGGTTGGGGAAAACTACCTGAAAATATTAATGATATAATTGTAAGTCCCAATGGAGTAGCCAGAATCGTGTATCAAGGAGAATTGAAACCTGGCAAATACCTGAGGGCAGCATTACCAATACCAGATGGCGGTCTTAATGGTATGGTGAACCTAACTGCAACCTTTTGTTTTTCAACTTCTGTTGATCCTCAGGATTCAGCATCTTACACAAAAGCAGGACTCGAAATATCGTTCCGACCTGATGAGAGTAAGAAAAAACAAGGTGCTCAGAATGCTGACACCAAAGGTTTTTTTGAACTAAAAAAATATGCCAATGAGCAGGAGCGTCGCTCTGATATGGGCAAGTGGGAGACAGTGCTACATGCATCAAAAAGTATGCGTGGCACTTCTCTAAATAAACCTGTATTCGATATTCATTATAATGCGAGGCAAGGCGGAGGGGCGATACAAGGTAATAAAGCTGAGAAAATTAAATATGCATTGATACTTACGATAACTGCAAATAAACATCCGGATCTGTATAACGATATATTACGAAGTTATAACCAGATCTTGGCACCCATTCAGCCTCAAGCAACTATACCTGTCAGAACTTGATTATCCATCAAAAAGCCTCATGTTTGAGGCTTTTTTATTAACACTGCACAGAGAGGGATTGGGTCGGTATTATCTGCGTCGTATCGGGTATTGGGTTGAGACACTAGAAAAGCCCCTGCCAGCGGGCTGCTGAGGGGCTCACGTGCAGTGTAGCCAGTTGTGGTCATGTTGGCCGTTCCTCGTCTTTTTCTTTCTTGCACAATAGTGCGCAGATTTGCACAATTTTTTTGATATACTTTTTCCTTTTTAGGCCCATGCAAGGTGCGGTCTGAGGCCGGTTTGGTATATGCACGAAAAATGGAAGGGTAGCTGCGCGCAGGTGACGGGGGGCAAGCCCCCGCAAACGGGTCAGGGTAGGGAAGGCGGAAGAATACGCAATTTCACGGGTTCTGAGTCACGGTGAGCGGTGATTTTAGGTAGAGGCATGCCTCTCGCGCAGGCAAAAAGCAGCGACGCGCAGAGGGGCGCTGATGCGGGATTCTTTAAGCAGTAAAGATGAGGCCAGCGAAAACGCTGGCCTGGTATAGATGGCTGATGTTGTTTAAAGAAACTGAATTTTTTTGGCGGTTATTTCTCAGGGGTAAGCAACGCATATGGGTTGAAACGGATCACCTCTTCTCCTAGCCACTCGTTGACCACCTTCAGAGCCTCCATTACTGGCGTCAGCTCGTTGATAGCGTAGACCCGTGCGGCCTTCTCGATATCCCCAAACGATCCATTTCCTGCTGGCATGGCGCCCATCAGCTGCGGTGGGATACGGTGCGCCGCGAGTATGTCGTCCCTGGTGGCGTTCTTAATGTTGATAAACTCATCTTTCGCCGTGATCTGTTGAAACGGCAGGATCTGAACGCCATCCTTGCCGCCTCCTGGCGCATGCAGCAGTACGTTTTTAAATGCCCCTTTCCCGCGAGCGCCGGTCAACGTTTCTTTGACTGTTTTCATGCTTTTATCGTCAATTTGTCCCGCGCCGATATAGACAATGCATCCCGCGTGGGAGCCGTTGTCGTAATACAGCTTGCGGAACATATCAGCGGAGTGTGACAAACTGGCCGCCAGCAGCGCTGCCATATATTCGGGCATGCCGTAGACCTCCTGATTAATGTCAGGATTTAGAACGTGACACACTGAACCCGGTTTAAACGAGTGTTCCTCTTTCCAGCGCCGGATGAACCAGTATTGATCGAGATCCGTACTCCCACGCCGGGTGTATTTCGCCAGTGAATGCCGGAAGGGAAGTAGCCCGCCCAGGCGATTGCGCGGTAGTTCAAGGTAGGCATTGCCAAACGTGAACCAGTCCAGCGCGAAGGCTGAGAAGGTTTGACGGTTGAGCAGCTTGTGCGGGATAAAACAGCCGGTGAGCACATTACGTTTGAAGTACAGGGCAGACTCATGCCAGGCGCTCTGGCGCGGAGCTTTAGCCAGCCCATAAAAATCTACCGGTGTTTCATAGTATCGCCCGTTATCTAGGCAATAGAGATTGTCCAGCAAATCGGCCATATCACGCACGGGATAAGGGCCATCAAAGCTGAACGCTGTCAACGCGGGATCGGCCTTCAGTGACTCCGCAATGTCAGAACCGGCGGTGCTGGCTATCGGCTTTTTACCGTATTTCTTTTTCACAGTTACCATCCCATTGCGAAACCACCGCCGCCACTTTCCTGGCCCAACGGTTCATTAATAATCGAAAGCATGGTTGCCCACGCCATATCACCATGGCTTACGCCGCGCGATCGGTCAGTTTCGTAAGTGATGAAACCGCCGGGCGTAACAACTTTGCGAACAGCGTTAAAGGCTCTGACCAGGCCCTGCTCGCTGCGGTCATATTCCCAGCGGCCGGCGCGGATGACCTGCAACATTTTGAGGACAAGGGCGCGCTTGGAAGAGAGGCTCATCTGGTAGCAAATAGCCGCCGGGAACCAGTTTTTAACAATCTGCCAGACCGCCTCCCCGACGCCTTGTCCGTCGATGGCGATGTGAGTGACGTTGTAGCGCTCGGCAGCCTCTTTGATGACCGCCGCCTGCTGCTCAAACTCCAGCCCTCGCAGTTGCTTCAATTCAACCGTGCGAAACCGACCGCCAGCCACAAGGGGAGGGACCGTCACGGACAGAGCACCGGCATCACCATTGCCGCTGCCGCCGTTGGCGTCGTAGCCCAGCCACACTTCACGTTGGCCCATAGGGCGACTGGCGAACGGTTTCCAGTCGGGCCAGTCGTCATACCCGTCAGCGCCGCACCCCAGTAACTGGCTAAGATTGAACGCGCTTTCGCCGTCTTTGACGAACTCGCACATGTACAGGTTTTCAAATTCATCAGGGCTGTTTTCGTCCCGGATTTCATCAATGTCGGTGTAGTCCCAGCCGTTATTGATAGCATCCTGAATAGTGACGATTTGCCGCCACGTTTTGTCCGGGTAAAGCACGCCGCTATGGGTTTTCTTCCAGGACACGTCAAAGTCAACGCGCTGCGCTTTAGGCCGTTTCGCATTCCATCGATCGCCGGTCCAGAACTGATAGGCTTCATGGCTTTCGCTGGATGGAGTAGAGAAGTAAGTACGCGTTAAGCCTTTAAGTGTTGCCATGGCGCCGGCGACCTTACGCAGGTTGATAAAGTTTCCTGTCCAGAAAAACTCATCAAATCGCAGGTGGCCGGTGTACGACTGCGCCGTCGCCGCCGACGTACCGAGAAAATGCAGCTCTGCGCCGTTTGACAGCGTGATTTGCTCGCCGCCTTTAAGTTCGACGTCCACCTCTTCAGCCGCTTTGCGGATGAAGTTGCGGAACTGTAGCGCCTGCTTTCGTGATGCTGACAGAAAGATTTGGTTGCGCTGGTAGTCGTGCTTAACGTCTGTTCTCAGTGCGCCCAGCAATGCCTCGCGGGCAAAGTACCAGGTAGCGCCAATCTGCCGTGATTTGAGGATCATCCGGTTACGCTGATCTCGTTGTTCGTACCAGCCGCGCTGATGCCATGCGAGAGAGTCGAGAATTTTTAAGCGCAACGCCTCGATCTGCTCCTCGGAGAAGTGGTTTTTCTTCTTGCGACGACTGGTTTTTTTTACGCCGCTGATAGTGGAGGCCTGCCCGGTATCCAGCTTTTTCAACTGCCGGGTTAACAGATCAATCTCTTTGAAATCGCCACTGGTTTTATTGTCTTTCGCGCTCAACTGGCAGAGACGGGTATCAATGGATTGCGTCACCCGTTTGATGGGCGTTGTGTCATCCCATGCGTCGCGCTTTTTCCACGAATAAACCGTGTTTGAGTTGATACCCATGAGTCGCGAAATTTCGGCGGGCGGGTAACCCTGCCAGTAGAGCTGCTTTGCCCTCAATCGAATAAACGCATCCTGAATCATCACTTCCCCCTTTTGAGCAGGGAGATTACCTGCGCGCGATCCTCGCGGCTCGGGCTTTCAGGTCTGGCCGTTCTCCGACAACAAAACCGCGTGGCGCCGGGCTTTCAGGCTCTGCGATGATGCAGCGACTGACATTAATCAACAGGATAAAACGACATGGCCAGCACGACTAAACCCGCCCGCAAAAAGTTTCGCGTTGCGGTTTCCGGCGCTACCGTTGACGGGCGCGAGATCCAGCCGCAGCACCTCCGCGATGCGGCGGCGAGCTACAACCCGGCCGTTTACGGCGCCCGCGTGAACGTGGAGCACTATCTCTCCATGCTTCCTGACAGCAATTTTGGCGCCATGGGGGATGTTGTTGCTTTAAGCGCGGAGGATATCACCGAAGGGCCGCTGGCCGGTCGTACGGCGCTCTATGCCGAGATCGACGCTTCGGCACGAATGAAGCAGCTCACCGATGAAGGAAAAAAAATCTATTCCAGTATTGAGCTGCATCCGCAGTTTGCCCTTAACGGTAAGGCGTATGTGGTCGGCCTGGCGATGACGGACACCCCGGCAAGTCTGGGGACTGAGCGCCTTAAATTTGCCGCGCAGCAGCGCGCGCAGGTGATGGCCTTCAATAACCAGCAGATCGAGGCGCCGCTGTTCTCTGATGCGCTTGAAGCTGAAGTGATCGAATTGGCAGCTCATCGCAGCGAGGAGGGCGTCAACTGGTTCAACCGAGTGATGGGCATCCTTGGCAAAGGCCAGAAAACCGACGATCAGCGTTTCAGTCAGTTGCATCAGGTTGTTGAAGCCGTTGCTCAATCTCAGGCAGACCAGATTGACCGGTTCAGAGCCCTGGAACAGGAACGCCAACAGGATAAAGCCACCATTCAGCAACTGACCAGTGAACTTAACGAGCTGCGCGGTCAGCTTCAGCTCCAGCCCGCAGAAAATTACAGCGCACGACCGGCGGCAACCGGCAACAGCAGCGCGCAGCTTGCAGACTTCTAAGAGGTAACCATGGAAAACCAGACCCGCGAACTATTTGATAAGTACATTGTGCGCCAGGCACATCTGAACGGTGTCTCACCCTCAGCCGTTGCCAATCGTTTCAGCGTCGATCCGACTATCCAGCAAAAACTGGAACAGGCCGCCATGGAGTCGGATGACTTCATGAAGCTGGTTAACCACTTTGGGGTTAAAGAGCAGGAAGGGCAGAAAGTAAAAATTGGCAGTAAGGGACCGATGGCGAGCACCAATAACAGCTCGGACGGCACCAACCGCCGTAACCCTGCACCGAACCATAACAAAGAGCCGCAGAACTACCACTGCCGCAAAACCAACTATGACTATGCGCTTTCATATGCGGAGCTGGACGCGTGGGCCGGTCACCCTGAATTTCAGTCATTAATCAGTAATGCGATGGCTCGTCAGTTGGGGCTGGATCGCCAGATGATTGGCTTTAATGGCACGCATTACTCTGAAAACTCCGACCGCACGACCTACCCGTTATTGCAGGATTGCGGCGTTGGCTGGCTGCAAAAAATCCGCAATGAAGCGCCGCAGCGCATTATGCCGGGTATCACGCTGACTTCCCGTGATGAGAATAACGCGGTGATTGCGTCTGGCACATACGGCAATATTGACGCCGCCGTGCTTGATGCGCGCCACAGCCTTATGGATCCCTGGTTCCGCCGCGCTCCCGGCCTGGTGACTGTGCTCTCGTCCGATCTGCTGTTGAAAGTGAACCTGCCGAAAGTGAACGCGCTCAGCCAGACCAATCCGAATACCGAACTTCTGGCCGCGCAGCTCATTGTCAGCCAGGAAAAGATCGGCGGCCTGCCGACGGTCTTTGTCCCGGGCATTCCTGAAGACGTCGTGCTCATCACCAACCTGAAAAACCTCTCTGTGTATTACCAGAAAGGCTCCCTGCGTCGCTCTATCCGCGAAGAGCCGCACTACAACCGCGTGGCGACTTACCAGTCCAGCAATGATGACTATGTCATTGAAGAGTACGGCATGATTGCCATGATCGACGGCGTGACATTCGCCTGATAATCCCCATCACATGGCGGGCAGCAAGCCCGCCCAGGAGAATGAACCCATGCTGACACCGGCACAAAGACACTTTCAGAAGGTCATGGCAGAGAGGCGGGGCATCAGTGATGAGCGTGACGCGGAGACGCGCACCGCGCATGAGCAGATCCTCTTTCGCCTGCATATGCATAAATCTTCGCTAAGCCAAATCCAGTCCCGCCAGGCGAAGGCCGCTGTAAAGGCCAGCATCCTTCCTGAGTTTCAGGGATGGATTGACGGCACGATCGAGGGCGACAGCGGGCGCGCGGATCCGGTCATCACCACGCTGATGGTGTGGGCGGTGGACTGCTCCGACTATGCGCTGGCGCTGCGTATCGGGCGCTATGTCGTTAAGCATGGCCTGAGCATGCCGGATGACAACTATCGCCGCCCGGCACCCACGGTACTGGCCGAGGAAATCTGCAATCCCATTCTGAACCTCGCCACCACGGACGCCGGAGCCGATTTGTCAGGCTATATCCCCATGCTGGACGAGCTGGCCGAAATTGTGGCTGACAGTGATATGCCGGATGAGGTCCGCGCGAAGCTGTGCAAGGTGAGGGCGTTTTGCCGTCGCGACACGGAAGACGCGGAAACCAAAGGCGAAGCGCTGAAACTCTTCCGGGAAGCCATGAGCCTGAACCCGGGTGCCGGTGTGAAACGGGAGATCGCTTCTCTGGTCAGCGCTTTGAAAAAGGCGCCGCAGACCAGCGCGGCAAGTGGTGATGCGGAAGATGAGACTTCATCCAGCGATACAGCAGCAACCGAAACACCCGCAACACAAAAAGCAACACGAACGCGCAAGCAGACGAAAACGGCGGCCGGCACTCAAAAAGCCACCCGCAAAACGGCGGCAAAAAAGACAACGAAAACCGCCACAAAGTAAACGCCTGAGCGTAATGAACTGGCCCCGCGCCACAGGCGGCGCGCCCGGCGATCTGCCCGTGAAGCGGTCTTTTTACCGGACGCCCACCGCCTGACCTACCGGAGAAACGACGATGAGTTTTATCGCGCAGCGCCCCGTCAGACCTGCTGAAAGTGATGTGACAGACGTGGACGACGGCGGCGCACAGATTGCCATCGGCACTTTCTGGCCGACGGTAAAACTCCACGATCTGCGCCTGGCTGCCCGCATCGCCGGTGACATTACAACATCCCGATTAATGCATATGGCAACGGAGGCCGCGCTGCATGTCGCGGATCAATTGAAGGACTGGCGCAAGCAAAGGGAAGCGGAAGGTGCGGAATCTCTGGCCTCTGTGCTGCTGACTTCTGTCGGTGAACCTGTCGAGCAGATTAACGGCGAAAGCGCAAAAGTTTACCGCTTCCGGCGTGCGGTCTACTCCTTCACGCGCGCCAGTGTTCTGGAGGGTTACAGGGATGTTGGCACCACGCCAAAAGGTGACAAAGACGCCGAAGCCCTGGACAGGCAAATAGATGATCTCTGGCGGGACGGACGCTGGAGTATCGCTGACATTCGGGAAGAAGCCCGTATCTATGCGGAGCTGTTCTGATGAAAGTCAGGGCGTTGCAAAACGACACGGTTGATCAGCTCTGCTGGCGTCATTACGGCAAAACCGCAGGTGTCACGGAGAAGGTGCTCGAAGCCAATCCGGGACTGAGCAACCAGATATTTTTGAATGCCGGGCAGGAGATCGAAATGCCCGTGATAACCAGCGAGGTGGAACGGGTAACCGTCCAGTTATGGGAATGACTCTGGATCGTATTAACGAATATTTTGCGTTTGCAACATCCGCCCTGGTGACCGGCGTAGGCGTCATGACCGTCAGCGAAAAACTGGCGCTGGCTGGCCTTCTTCTGGGGATTGTTTCCGCCGTCCGGCTGGCGATTCACCGCCGCCGCATTGAGCAGGCCAGCCAGCGCCGTAACGATTTGATAGAGCAGATTCTCCGCCAGGCGCAAACCCGCAACCTGTCGGACCGCGAGCGGCAGTTGCTGGAGCAACTGCACGGAGACAAACCTGCATGAAGAACATCATCAAAAAATGTTCGATTGCGGTGATAGTGGCTCTGGGCATTTCGCTGGCGCCCGGGAGCGTCAGAACATCGAAAGAAGGGCAGCAGAAAATTGCAGGTTGGGAAGACTGCCGCAGCACGCCTTATTACTGCACGGCGGGGGTGTTGACGGTTGGCATTGGCTCCACGGGCGGCGTGGAAAACCGCGAATACAGCAACCAGGAAATAGCGCGGCGCTGGATCAACGATCTGCAACGGGCGGAGAACTGCATCAATAACAATTTCCATGGTGCCGACATGCCGCAACTCACCTTTGAGGCTATGACGGATGCGGCCCTGAATCTGGGCTGCACCGGGCTGATGTGGTTCACCGATAAAAACGGACGCAAGCAGAGGACCACGATCTGGAAGCATGCCCAGGCCAGACAATGGCCGCAGATGTGCAACAGGCTGACTGATTTCGTCAATGTGGGCGGTAAGCGCTCCGCCGGCCTGGTTAACCGGCGCAATGATTTTAAAGCCTGGTGCCTGCTGGGCCTGAGTACGCCGTCATGAGGGCGGGCAGTGTGATTGTGATGCTTGTCCTTCTGGCTGCTGTCTGGTGGCAGACCGACCAGCTGAGCGAGGCCCGGACCCGCAACAAGCTGCTGACCGAAACGGCGACCGGTTACGACCAGGTTATTCAGGAAGTGAAGGCGACCGCCATACAGACCCACAAATTACTGGCAGAGGTGAAAGTCCGTGAGCAACAGCGTAATGCAGAAGGGGAGCACCGACGTGAAGCAATGCAGGCCGCGTTCAATGGTGACGCGTGCGCTGTTACTCCTGTGCCTGACGCTGTCAGTCGCAGCCTGCAAAAACGCGCCGCCCGCGCCGGTCATTCAGCTGGTCCGTGAACCCGTCCCGGAGAGTCTGACCGAAGAGACACCACGCCCGGCGCTGGATAAGCCAGTGACCTGGGGCGCGGTGGCGATATTCAGCGACAGGCTGATGGATGCGCTTGATGCCTGCAATGCTGACAAAGCGGCGATCCGCCAGTGGGACAGCCTGCGCCAGAACACCCGAAAGGAGCCATAAATGCTGAAGATAAACACACTCCGCGCCGCCATAGAGAAAGCAAATACCTGGTGCCGGGCGAACCCGGAAGCCTGGACGGTGTTTGTTGAAGAGGGTGGCATTGAAACTACCGGTGAAACGCCGTCGTTCATGTATCGCTATTCTCTGGTGCTGTTCGTCATGAACTACGCAGGGAGCATTGACGACTTCACGCTGCCGCTGATGGCCTGGCTCTGGTTTAATCAGCCCGATCTGCTGCTGAACCCCGATAAAAACCAGCAGATTAAATTCACCACACTGATTAACAACGATGACACCGCCGATCTGATGTTTGAGTTGCCGGTGCGTCAGCGGGTACTGGTACAACTGGATGAAAACGGTGTGCCGTATGCCGAGCATTTGCCAGAGCCGCGCCCGCGCGTGCTGGCACCCCACGCCGCAGGCTGGGGGCTGGTATTTGAAGGCATGCTTCAGGAGGCCGGAGCGTGAGCGATCGCATGTTCAGCGAGCTGGATCAAGTCTTTCAGGACATCCTCGACGGCGTCAGCCCGGCGGGGCGCACCCGTACCGCGCGCAAAATTGGTCTGGCACTGCGTCGCAGTCAGCAGCGCCGTATCGCGTCACAGAAAAACCCGGACGGCAGCGGCTATGCCGTGCGCCGCCGTAAGGTTTACCGCACCCAGCAGGGGATCAAGTTCTTCTGGAATAACGAGGTGCGGGCGCTGAAAAACTGGCGCGGCGGGCGCGGTAAATATGGCCGGACAATCACGGGTTTTGACGAGAAGCGCCGGGATATCCGCACCTTCTACCGGGCCGATATCGAGCGGTATCTGGAAATCAAAACGCAATCAGCTACGCATTCAGAGACAAAAAAAGCACCGATGTTTACCCGCCTGCGCACCCTGCGTTTTATGAAGCTCAGGCCGGACGCGGGCGGCGTCACCGTAGGATTTGACGGCATCGCTGCGCGCATTGCCCGTATTCACCAGTACGGCCTCAAAGACGAGGTTGGTCCGGGCGCTTACGCGCAGTACCCGGCGCGTGAACTACTGGGCATAACTCCGGCAGACCTGAGCGCTACGGAAAACGCCGTTATCAGCAGTCTGGGCGGTGCGTCATGAATGCTGAGCTGATGCGCCTGCTGGAAAACATTCTGCGCCTGGGCGTCGTGGAACAAATCAGCGCCGACAAGAAAGCGGTGCGCGTTCGCTCCGGCAGGTTGCTGACCACCTGGATCCGCTGGAACGTCACCCGCGCAGGGGCATTCAGCATCTGGCTGCCGCCCTCGATAGGGGAGCAGGTCTGGATCGGTTGTCCGGGCGGCAACCCTGAAAACGCGTTTGTGATTGGCTCTGCATACAGCGCAGATAATCCGCCAACGGGCAGCAACCTGCTGGAAATCAGCATCACCGCACCGGATGGCGCGCGCCTGCATTACGACGCCGCCGCCGATGCCGGAGCACTGTCCGTGACCGGTATTAAAACCGCGCATATCCAGGCAGAGACCCGCGTCACGCTGGACACACCGGAGGTGGAATGCACGGAACACCTCAAAACGCGCACTTTCGAACTGACCCACGGCGGCACGATGGCCGGTGATGTGTTCCATTCCGGCGGCGTGTTGCAGTCAAACGGGATCACCGTACATGAACATAAACACGGTGGCGTGCAGTCTGGCGGGAGTACCACGGGAGGTCCGCAATGACAGCCAGTTATACCGGGATGAACCCGGAGGGCACCGGCGCGCTGACCGATCACGATCAGCTCTGGCAGTCCGTGACAAAAATCCTCACCACGCCAACAGGCTCCCGTGTGATGCGCCGGGACTTTGGCAGTGTGGTACCTGATTTACTCGATGCGCCACAGAACACCGTCACCCGCATGCAACTGATGGGCGCCACCGCTATTGCGCTGGCGCAGTGGGAGCCGCGGATCAGTCTGACCACCGTCAATGTGGTGTTTTCAGAAACAGGCGCGGTGACTGCTGAACTGACCGGCACTATCACGGAAACCATGACAGAAACCAGTAACACCATCAGGCTAAGGAGCTAGTGTGCAAACGTCCGTCGATTTATCTCAGATCCCACAGCCTGATATCGTCGAGGTGCCCGATTTTGAAACGGTGCTGGCTGATATCCGGGCGCTTATCGTGGCGGCCATGCCTGTGGAACTTCAGGCTTCTGTGTCTGCTGCGATGCTGCTGGAATCTGAACCGATGGCGGCACTGGCCCAAGCCTTCACCTATCGCGAGATCCATCTGCTGCAACGTATCAATGAAGCCGTGCGCGCGGTGCTGCTTTCGAGCGCCCTGGGGGCGGATCTCGATCAGGTCGCCGGGAATTTTGACACTGAACGCCTGCTGATTACCGAAGCCACCGACGAGACGGACGCAGTATATGAAAGCGACGAAGAGCTGCGCGGCCGCACGCTGCTCTCATGGGCTCGCCTGAGCACGGCGGGCGCCAGAAATGCCTATCACTATTTTGCGCGAGGTGCGGATGCGGATGTGCTCGATGTGCGCGCCTATGGCCCTGAAACCCATAACCAGGAAGGACGAGTTTTTCTCTACGTGCTGTCACGTACCGGAGATGGGACTGCCCCGCAGGCGCTGCTTGATAAAGTCCTGTCAGCGGTAAACCCGGAAGACGTGCGTCCGATTACGGATTATGTGGCTGATTATGTCCGCTCCGCTGTGATTGTGAGTTATCAGGTGGTTGCTGATATTTACGTCCCTTATGGCGTGGACACCGCCACGGTGCTGGAAAAAGCCACCGCAGCACTGAACGAATACACTGCCTCTGTGCATCTTATCAACGCCACCGCTGCACGGTCAGGCATAGACGGGGCGCTGCATCAGGACGGCGTTGTCACCGTCGATTTGCATTCACCCGTCGCCGACGTCGTTGCGACGATGGGCGAAGCCCCGCATTGCACCTCCGTTAAAATCAATCTTGTGGTGATGGACCATGACCGCTAATTATCCCGCCAGCATTCTGCCCCCCAACGCCACCGCCGTGGAGCGGGCCATCGACAGAGCCAGCGCCGCAGCGCTGGAAAGGTTGCCTGTATATCTGATCCGTTGGGTTAAAGATCCGGACAGTTGCCCGCTGGCGCTGCTGCCGTGGCTGGCGTGGGAATATCAGGTTGATACCTGGAATATTAACTGGTCAGAACAAAAGAAACGCGATGCGATCAAGCGCGCCCACTACATCCACCGCCATCGTGGTACGGTCGCCGCCGTCCGTCATGCCCTGGTGGACAGTCCTTTCGGGACGGATATTGTTGAATGGTTCAATCAGAACCCGAAAGGGGATCCGTATACCTTTCGCCTGAACGTGTATCAGAACGATTTGCCGGTGACGGAATACGACCAGCAGGATCTAAAACTGGCGGTGCTGCGCGCCAGGAATCTGCGCAGCTGGTTTTCCGTTCATGTATTTGGCCGACTTCAGGGAACCTCGTATGCGGCCGGTTACATGTACGCCACGGAGAAAATCACGCCGCGCTTTGTCCCGTTGCAGGTGGTTTTATCCCGCTACGAGCTGAATCTGGCCCCCGGTGACGCGGAAACGGTCACGGTGACAATTCTCCCCGAATACGCGGAAGATAAAACCTTTACGGTAACTACATCGGATCAAACAATCGCGACCGTCCGGATAGTAAACGGCGATATTCTGGTTACGGGCATGAAGCGAGGTACCTGTTCGGTCACCGTTACGACGACTAATGGCGTCAGTGCGGTGATAAGCATAAAAGTGGTCGCGGTAATGAAGTTCATTACCCGCATCGACAGTGCAACCAGGCCAATATTCTTTGCTCATATGGACGAGGGTTTCACGGTTGACTATGGCGACGGCATTGACAGCCGGGATTACCGTTTCGATCCCGCCAGTGAAGCTTCAGGTTGGGTTATTCCTACACGTGAATTAGTACAGGGAAAGGAATACACCATCACGGTTAAGAACACGGAAACTGCCTGTCTGCGCAGCCGTTTATCTAATTATTCTTCGAAACTGAACCCTGTTGTGGAATTGATTAGTGTTACAGGGGAAAGAGGTCATCTTTCAGGGTTCGCTTTGGATACCACCGGATTAATGGCTATTCGTCCCGGAGCATTTGACGATTTGCCAAACGTGAATAACTGCAAAAATATTTTTACCCACTGCTCGTCGCTTACAGGTATTCCGGCATCGTTGTTTTCTCGCATGAAGATAGAGGATTTTTCAGACGCATTCAGAGGGTGTACATCGCTTACAGAGGTTCCATCGGGGCTATTTGCAAACCAGCCCGATGCGATCGACTTCTCATCGGTATTTGCAGGCTGCACCAGCCTGATCAGTATCGGCAATAATCTGTTCCACAGCTGTGTATCTGCGGTGAATTTCAGTTACGCGTTTGATGGTTGCTCAATGCTTGCAAATATCGGCACGGGAATATTTACAGGATGCGGTTCAGCAGGGACATTCTCTTATAGCTTCAGGGCGTGTAAAAATCTTCTTGTCTTGCCTGCTGATATGTTTGCGGATGTTCCGGGCGGCGCATTCACCGGCGTATTCCAGAATTGCACGGCACTGACGGCAATTCCCGCCAACCTGTTTAAAACATGTTCTGAAGCGAATCATTTTGGCGGTGCATTCACTGGCTGTTCGCAGCTTCTTTCTGTTCCTGCCGGTCTGTTTGCTGGTCTGTCGAAAGTGACCTATTTCGGCACGGTCTTTTCTGGTTGCAGTTCGCTGAAAACGGTCGGCGCGGGTTTATTTGCCGGGTGCAGCCAGGCGCAGACATTCGCTTCTGCATTTTACAGCTGCCGCTCTCTTGAAACTGTAGCGAAAGATATTTTCAGCGGCTGCGTAGAGGTGACGACCTTTGCCAGTACGTTTTATGGGTGCAGCAGCCTGACGGCGCTCCCGTCTTTTACTGACTGCGCGAAAGTCACCACTTTCTCATACGCTTTTGCTAACTGTGGATCGCTCACGAAAATTGATGCAGATGCTTTTGCTGTTAAAGCGCTGGTCACGACATTCACATACGCTTTTGTAAACTGTACTTCGCTGGTTTCTGTGGGGGACGGCGCTTTTCGGGGATGTAGCGCGTTAACCAGCCTGGGCTATACGTTTTCAGGTTGCCGCTCTCTGGTTTCTCTCGCGGGAGATATGTTTGCCGGTTGCGCCAAAGTGACAGCCGTCGATTTCTTATTCGACAAGTGCTCCGCGCTGGTTGAACTGCCAAAAGAGCTATTCAGCGACATGGTGTCCTTGAAAGGCATGGGATCGACTTTCCGGGATTGTACTGCACTCATCTCGCTACCATCCGGCCTGCTTGATGGTTGCATCAATCTCACTTCGTTAACGCTGACATTCTCGGGCTGCACCTCACTGGCGTTATTGCCCGGCGATTTGCTGAAAAACAACATTCTTCTGTCCGGCGCCGGATCGACGTTTTACGGTTGCACCTCACTGGTAAATATTCCGCCGACGCTGTTCGCGTCCTGCTCGCTTATTACCTCGTTTGGCGCCACGTTCCAGAATACCGGCGTGGAGGAAATACCGGAAAACCTGTTCAGCGGCAACCCGCTGGTGACCTCTTACGGCCAGACTTTCAGGGGCTGTAAAAACCTGCGCTCAGTGCCAGCCGGTCTTTTTGCCGCCAGCATAAGTGCCACGGTATTCACGAATGTCTTTTCGGAATGCAGTGCGCTGGAAGTCGTCGGGGCGGGATTACTCAACACCACGGCGGTAACGACGGTGGGTTATCTGTTTGACGGCTGCGCGTCATTACACAGCGACGTTAACACGATATTTAATCTTGCGAGTTACCCGGAGATTGTCACCACAACGGCAATATTCAGGAGCTGCGCATTACTCGCCGGCAAAGGCCTGGTATTTATGGGCAAAGTGCCGAACGTCACCGCGCACTATTACGCGTTTTATGCCTGTGCGGGCCTGGACGATTACGACGATTTACCCGGCAACTGGATAACGAACAAACTATGAAAACATTCAATCAATTAAAAAGCCTGATCGACTTTTGTCAGACCGATGCGTTTTTCCTGGAACACCTGAACCGGCTTCAGATCGCTGGTGTGATTTATCTTGATGAAGGCGATATCGATGCTGACCGCAAGACCGTGAGTGATGATTTTTATGATCAACTTGCCAGCGTGTACGGCATTGAGCCAGAAACAAAAAGTGAGGAGGTATAATGGCCACGGGACTGACACTAACTACGGCGGGCGCCGCCGAAATCGAGGCCGCGTATCAGGCGGGGGAGGTGGTGGATATTACCTCCGTGCTGATCGGCGATGGTGGCGGCGTGACATTGCCGACCGATCCCGATGAGCTGGCGGCGGTGACGGCGCTTTTTGGACAGTTTGGCCGTGAAACCTTTGACTCTGATTCAAGCTATGAGGGGTTTATCAGCGGGCAGATCGTTATCAACTGTCAGGATTATCCGGGTAAAACGCTCAGAGAAGCGGGGCTGGTCAGCGCTAAGGGTACGCTCATCGCTTACGGCACATACCCGGCGACATACCTCCCGGCGCAATCGGATTCCATTATCAAAGAGATCATTCTGACGCTGGTGTTGACGCTGACGCACAGCTCAAATGTGCAGCTCGTTATCGATCCGACACTTGCCACTATCACGCTGGAAACGGGCGATAAACGTTATCTGCGGCGAGCACAAAATCTTGCTGATTTAAACGATACAGAAGAGGCCCGGGAAAATCTGGAGCTGGGAAACTCAGCCACGCGGGACGTGGGCACCGAGACGGGAACGGTAGCTGCGGGGGATGACTCGCGGATCACCGGTGCACTTCAGAAAGAAAATAATCTTTCCGATCTGAGCGATACATCCGAAGCCCTTAAGGCGCTGGGACTCAACAGCGACGGAGCGGCCTATAAGGCAATTGTTGACGCCATTTTTTATGTCGGAATTGTTGTCTCTGGCGAGCAAAGTCCAGCGGAGCGGTTCCCCTGGCAGACATGGACTGACTTAAGCGAAACCTTTGCGAATAGGGTTGTTAGGATTGGCTCTCATTATGGTGTGACCGGCGGCAGTAATAAGGTCAAAATTGAAGCCAATAATCTCCCGCCGCACTGGCACCGGTCTGGCGACCGATCTCCGGGGGCTACATGGGATCCAAACACGACACACGGCACAGATAACCAGAAAAGCGGTCCGCTAGCCCTCACTGATGGGACTTACACTGATATGAAGGGCTTAACGGAATCCACAAATGAGTCGATTGATGTGACTAACGAATATGTTAGCCTCTGCATGTGGATACGCTCAGCATAACAAAACACGGTCAGTAATGACCGTGTTTGCCGATATCTGCTAGTATCAGACATGTATCCTTACAAACTTAACCTGAAAGTTTTCACATATAGCACACAATAGAAAGTGACATTCTATGTTTTTTAATTAGTATAATAATAGAATTCAGCTAATACTATGCTTGCGGTTATCGAGTGATTTTATAATAATCAATATTATAAAATAAGATAGGCGCTCAATTGAGCGCCTATGATTTAAGCAAGATAAGGTCGATCTTTATTAACATCAAATAAGTTCAAAAAAAACGAATCTTCTATACGAGTATTAGAACCAATCTTCACATTTGTTGAATTATTACAGAAGAAATCGAAATGATATCTTGGATGTATTTTACCATTAACCCTTATTGGATCATCATCAAACCTAAAATATCCATGGTCTAATAATAGTAAGGCTGAAATTGCATCAGAGTAATGTATAGCTTGTTGCATGTCTCCATCAAAGTTATCACATAAATCAACAGCTATTGCCTCGTGAGAAAAGAATCCATTATCGCAAGTTGTAATAACATTCCTGCATCTAGAAATGAACTCGGCATTAACTGCTAATCCATAGGCGTCATAATTAAAGCTGATGTTTTCTTCAAACTCTATTACCTGAAAGGGAAGGTTCATTGTAAAAAAACCATCTGGTTTTCTTATAAGTATTCTTTTGTGAGTGCCAGTTGTTATTAGTAAATCAAAATCATTTGTTTTTTTATTCCATGAACTATGGCAAGTGTTCACGATTTCCGCAATCACAAGGAGGTTTTCTAAATTAGAAAACACATCTCTAACAGGGCGAAATTTATCAAAATATTCGCCGGGTATGTTATTGAATAGATATTGGCTCATTTTTTTCTATTCCTTTCATATTCTAGTCCAATCAGGCTCTTAATGTATTCTCCATCAACGTCATCATCATCTTCTGAAATCATTCTTTCAACCTTGTCAATTATTTTGGCAATTAATAAAGGTGATGCTCTCTTGTCTGAGCAATAGGCTTTTACTAGTTTAGGTATAGAAATAGACTCATCCAACACAATGAAATCTTTTTGATTTCTTATTTCTTCTTCAGAGGGTAGTCTTACATTCATGTAATTATTGTTATTTAGGAAATGTAAGCCTTCAAGAATAGTTGGCATCGATGGATTTTCTTTATCATCATTTAAAACTAGATGGCTTTCGAGAAATGACCGTGCCATCATAGTATAGAGTGCATTTCGGAAGTTTGATCTTTTAACCAGTTTCATGGCAAAACAAACTACAAAAGGGAACTCTAGACCTTTAGCGTTATTAATGTTCGAAATGAACAATTTACCATCTTGTTTGGCTTTTGTTTCATGTGAGATATTAGAATCCCAGCCAAGTTGTTGCTTAATTTTCAATTTTAGAGATTGAATGTAATCATATATATATCCACTGGAATCAAGGAATATAACAGCTATATCGCCTTCTGCTAAGGTAGGATTGCGGTGTTTAATATCTTTTATTATTTCAATTATTTTATCTGGTCCATTATCGGTCCTCTCCATTAAATGTAGAGTTGTGCTTTTATAATCTTTTGGAATATCTTCAAAGCGCCTTAGCGGATCTCTTGACAATTCAACTCTATTGCCTATTTTGTTGTATTTATAGCCACAAGAATCCCACTCAGCCTCTTTTAACCATCGTAGAACAGGCTCTTCATAAAGACCCATTCCCAAAGCATGTGAAAACATTAAATTTTTTGGATCTGTGCGATAACATTTTTTAAGAACGATATCGGCCCGATTTACATTATCATTTATAGGCATGAAAATATTTTGAAAAACATCTCCGGCAACGTACAGCTTTTTAGATGTTACCATTTCACAGAGATCAATGAAACTTTGCGGGAAATCTTGACTTTCATCGATAAAGATATAATCAAGAGCCTTTTTATCTGATCGTCCGCTATTATTTATATCTGCAATGGCTTTCTTGCAAAGGAAGTCAAAGTCTCCGTTTCCAAAACCACCAAATGGGATTTCATAAAAATGGCAAATGTATCTATACATTCCTGAGAGAGGATCTTTAGTCAAACCCCAAGAGTTGAAGCAAAAAAGTTTTGTGCCCCATTCAATCTGTTTTTCAACTCGCATAAAATCGAAAAATTCAGGAATCCTTGTTCTCATTGTAGATGCGAGGATTTTATTGAAACATGTAAAGGCAATTTTAGAATCCGGATTTTTAGAATAGATTTCTTTCAACTTATGTAATAATAACTCTGTTTTACCAGAACCAGCTAATCCCTGAATTACACTTTTTTTCCCAAATCCACTTTGGAAAACAAATCTTGTTTGATCGGTGTCAAATAAGATAATTTTAGACTTAATTGTATCTAACAGGTTACTCGCTTCCAGATTTATTCTAGAGGTATCATTAATACTTCCAACGATAAGTGAAATTATTAGGTCAATCACTCGACTTTCTTTAGTTTCAACTTCTAATTTACTGAAGTCAAGATCATCTATGGGAAGTGAAACGAATAGGCTTTGCCATGATTTTTTCCTACCAATTTTTTCTCTATATTTGAATTTCTCAGCTAAGAATGAAACATCCTCTAGAAAATCTTCCTGATATTCTTCAAATAATTCTAAATTGTTGCCAATATCTATGAAAAAAGGTTTTATTCCAGATGAAAATACAGCTATTGCCTTATCGTAATCATATATTACATCCTCATTAGATAATGGTCTGCAAAGAATGTATGTTTGTTTTTTGTGCTGCTCTGCATAATCATTGATAAGCACATCGATCCCAGAACTTTGAGCGAGTGCTAATGCATCTTGAGAGTAAAAGCAGTAGCTGGACATAAAATTTCCTTTTGAGTGATTTATATACGCATCATTGATAGGATTATAGGTATGCTGTGTTGTAAAATTATACCTTACGTATAGTGAAAAAAAAACATTAGATTCAATGCTACCTACTGAGTCCTTGAGTTTGATTCCTCTCGAAAGGACTTTCCAGACTAACTATTTTTAACATTAGTTGCATTTCTCCAACTTTTTTAGTTTTTCACCCCGCTTTGGTATGGAACTGTTGTAAGATTATGTTTGGCTTAGTGTTATACCTCTTTGCTATGGATGTATTAGGCCGAATCTTATCTAAGGCATGCATAAATGTTCTTGCTGCTGCTTAAGAAGTTTGGCCATCAAGCTTCACCTGGGCTTAATTCAACGCAGTTTCAACCCCATCCTTTATGGTTGCCATCAGCTCGCTGACAGAGGAACTTTGCAGCCGCTCCCGGATATCCTCATCAACCCTCTGCAACGAAAGCGTGAACTCAATTTTTTTCGCCTTACCATAGCGGTCAAACTCCTGATGCGTCTCCTGCAATCCTGTAATGACAAACATCCCGTAGATAGACCCGACACCATCAATCAGCGGCCAGGCCAGCCCTGTGTAGGCCATTGTTGAGACTGCACCCAACGACAGGTTACCGCCGGTGATTTCAGGGTACAGCAACCCCCCAAGCGTCAGCTGGTTCTCGCCTGCACCAATGTATTGCCATTTTGCGCTCCGGCCCACACGGTCATTCTTTACGTGCCGCCAGTTACGAGATAACTGTAATTGCTGATAGGGCAGTGTCCTGAGTTCAAATACAAAAAGCCCAAATACCATCATCATAGTTTTACCTCCAGTCAATCGCTATCCCGGAACGAACCCCGGGCAGCACGTTGTTGTTTATCCATCTCTGTACGGACAGCCTCCCCGACAAGTCGAGCCAGCTCGCGCGGATTGTCGCTCTTGATGCCATGCAAATGGACGTGAATCTCACCAGAAAAACCATCTGCCGGCACCGAAGCTGCCGGGCGCTTGATTTCATTTCGGCGGACTGCCTGCCAGGCGGGTGCCTGCTTAATCAATGGCTCTCCGGCAGCAATAACCGGACGAGCACTAACAGGTTGCCGAATAAGCCGAGATTCCTGCCATTCACCACGCACAGCAAAGGCTGGAGGGAGATTTTTAAATACAATGTCACCCGGCCCGATACGTTTGCGCTTTTCCTCATCTAAAAGGCCTTTGGTGTTATCCGCGATTTGGCCCAGCCGCCGCTCTGTTCCAGAGTTGCCCCCGAGCACATTGGGCGGCGGGGCGCTGCCTTTGCTTGCAGGCTTTTCAGATGACCATTGCCACTCCCTTTTAACCATGCGCCCGGATTTTTCATCCCATTCCCACATAACCGGAATAGCCCTGAGTCTGGCCGCTTCCAACCTGGCTCTTTCAATGCCATCGGGGATGAGATCGAGCTTCTCCAGTAACCAGCCGACGCCTTCCATTAACTTCTGAAGCGGCCAAAGCAGAACGCTAAGTGCGGTCCCCAGGACTTCGCCAAAAGTCTGCCCGGCGCTGGCGCATTTGTTTAGCGCCTCGCGACTCTCCTCAACGGGCGTTAATACTTTTTTAAACCAGTTCCAGACGTTTTTAACGCCATCCCCAATGGCACCGAAAACGGGCGCCAGCCTGGAAAATGCGTTATAAACAGGCGCTAACCCCTGGATGACGCCTGTAAAAAAACCGCTAAAGAAGGCCTTAATTGGTCCCCAGTATTTCCAGATCAGTACCCCAGCCGCTACAAACGCAGCACCCACTAAGCCGATTGGGCTCAATAGCATTGATAAGCCGCCACTCAGCGCCGCAATTCCGCCTTTCACAATGCCGAAGAGAGCAGGGATCCCGGTTAGCCGCAGTGCCAGCCCGCCAATGCTTTTTGACAGGGCGCCAATAGCAGTCACCGGAGAGGTAAAGGCGCCAAGTAACGCACCGCGCAGGGGTACCATCAATCTGGTTAATACGCCGAGGCGTCCGACCAGGCCGCTGAGTAAAGCACCCCATCCGTTAATTTTTACCAGTGAGCTACCGCCCGCAGCACTCAACATGCGGAACGCTGATACCGTACCTCCGATTCCTCTCCCGCCGGACAGAAGCGCAAACCCCAGTCTGAGCTTCGCTAGCGGCCCTAAAAGTAGACCAGCAGCTAATGACATACCGCCAATTACTGCGGTTAATGCCAGTGCAGTACCACCGGCGAGTAACAACGTTCGTGAAAGTCTGGGGTTTTCTTCTATCCAGCTTTGAATAGTGCCAATAACCCGGCTAAGCCCCTGTGTCAGCCTGCGTAATGGGCCGTCTACTGTCTCAGTCACAGAAATGCGGAACGCCTCCCACGCGCTGTCCAGCTCCTTCAAATCGCCGCCCAGGTTGTCTTTCTTCTTGTTAGCGACGGCGAAGGCCTCCTGATTTTTATGTGCTTCTGCAATTTGTTCATAGAGTGACTGGAGGTAGCCATCACCTGCGCCGTTGACCAAAGACTGGAGGCTCGTAAAACCCTCTTCTCCGGCGATATCTTTGAAAAATGAAACCTGATCCACCTCGCCAAAGCGGGAAACGCGTTTTTGTAGATCGAGAAGAATATCGAACGGACGTCTCATCTTTCCGCTCGCGTCGGCAGTTTCCACTCCCAGCTCTTTGAGCGCCTTTTTGGCTGCCGTAGTGGGGGAGGCCAGGCGGGAGAGGGAGCGACGCATTGCCGTACCGGCCTCGCTACCGCGAATACCCACGCGCGCCAGCGTGCCAGTCATGGCTGCGGCTTCTTCCAGGCTAATCCCAAGTCCCGCCGCTACCGGCCCGACAACTTTCATTGTCTCGCCGAGGCTGCTAAGCGTGGTATTGGTACGGGTAAATGTACCTGTCAGCACATCGCTGACGCGGTCCATTTCTCCGGCATCGAGGGAAAACTGAGAAAGAATGTTTGAGCCGATGTCTGCCGTTTCGCCCAGTTCCATGCTGCCTGCCAGCGCCATATTGAGCACGCCGGGCAGTGCGGCACGGATAGCATCTGGCGTGAAGCCCGCCATTGCCAGAAAGGCCTGGCCGCTGGCGGCGTCACGTGTAGTGAAGGCGGTTTCAGCACCGAGTTTTTTTGCCTGAGCACGCAGGGCGGCTAGCTGTGAATCGCTTTTATCGAGCCGCGTCAGCGCCTGAACGTTTGACATTTCCTCATCAAAACCAACCGCAGGCGACAGGAAGCGTCCGGCGCCGTACCCGGCAGCGGTTGCTGTACCTAATGCTATGGCACCGCCAGAGCGCAACTTTCCGGCCATCTGCTGTGCACCCTCGTAACGTTTACTAGCCTGAGTGACCGCAGCAAGTTGCCGTTTTTCCCGTTCAAGGGATTGGTTGTATTGTTCTGTGCGGCGTATCGCGTTACCGATGGTGGCACTACTACCGGAAAGCATGACGCCATGCTGGCGCAGGGCTGATGCACTTTCACGAAGGCGGGCCACTTCCGTCACACGTTTTGCGGTCAACCGATCAAGCCGCTCACCCAGTCGCGACATCAGTATTTGCTGTTTTTCCGTCAGCGTTCCGTTTTTACGTTGTGCTTCTGACAAGCCATCAAAGCGGGCACGGGCACGTGAGATGGAACGGTCGGTTTTGCCGACGGCCGCGGTCATTCGCTGAAAAGTAGCACTGCTCTTATCGAGCCCTTTCAGGGTGGATTGTGTTTTTCTGAGGGAGTCGGATAGGCCGCCCGCACTCTGGCGGGCAGCATTAACGGGGCGGGTAAATCTGTCGATCGCGCTGAAAGCAACGCGTATATCAAGACTCTTCATCACTGGCACCACTTCGAAGCGCCGCCCGCTTGCGCCAGGCTATCACCTCGCCAAGATCCATGCCGAAAACTTCAGAGGGCGGCCAGTTAAAAATAACGGCAATATCAGCAACCAGATCGTCGATCTGGTCAAACGCAACGGTGATTACTCGCTCTCCGTCTCCGCCACGTTCGACGCTCCAGGCTCCGGCGGATTCAAGAAAGGGACCAGAAGCTCTGCCAGCCCGATAAAGTCCAGAGTGTGCATTTCGTTGATTTCTTTTTGTGTCAGCGCAGGCGCGGTGACTCGCGTCAACAGCGTGGCAATTGAGTCTGCATCCATATTGGCAACGCGGATAAGATTCAGGCCGCGCAGCGATCCTGCCTGACTGATGGCGCCGGTAATTTCCACCTGACCGATCTCACTGTCTTTACGAACTACCGGCTGCATCAGCGTGAACAGGTTTTTAGTTTTTTTAGCCATGTTTAAAATCTCCGGGCGGCATCTTCGCCACCCTCTGAAAGGTTATCAATTGCCCATGCCAAGGGCGGAGGTGATGCGGTCCGGGAACATGTTCTGACCGTTCTTTTTGTAGATGAAATTCAGCAGATCGATTTCGATAATGGGCTGATCATCAATGGAGAATTTGTAGTAGGTGGATTTAAAGGTGTAGCTTTCCTCCGTGTCTTCCCCCTGTTTTGAGTCTCCACCGTCGAGTTCAGTAAATCGCCCGCGCAGCTCCACCTCGACAAGCTGGCTTTCGCCATCAGTGAAATATTCACCCGCAAAGCGCAGCCGCGTGCCGTCAATTTCTGCCCCGTATTCGAGAAACAGTGCTTTGATGACACCACCAAATACAATGGTGGAATCCAGCGCTCCAGCCTCAAGGCCGAGATCAACACCGACCGCACCCAGCATGCCACCACCCTGATAGTCCTCTATCTTTCGTGACAGTTTGGGGCGAGTGAAAGAGGTCACTTTTCCCAGATAGTTGTCGCCGTTAACAAAGCAGCTAAAAAGCCGCAGTTTGTGAGGAATAGCCATTATTCACCCCCGAGCGACGCGAACGCCGGTTCGTAAAAATCATCAGTAAAGGTCTGGTATAGCGTCAGATCTTCAAGCGGTGGGACCGGGCTGTAGCTATAGCGCACAATCAGTTTTCCCTGGCGCAAATCCGTGGTGCCGTTGTCCAGCGTGTCATACCAGCAGTCAGCGCCGATAAGCTGGCCGGCAGTGACTTTTTTGCTGAGAGTAGAGCGGATGCCGCTTACCACATCTTTCACGTTGGCCGGAGTGAGCGGGCTGTCAACAGAGGTAAATTGCGCCTCCGCAATACTGTCCGCCAGGATCTGCGCGGTACGGGTAAACACCTCAAAAGTGTAGGTTTCGGTGTCCGTGGTGCGGTTACCCCAGAAGCGGAAACCGTCACGCTTGATAAGCGTCGTGATTTCGTTGTTGTTCAGCTCGTTAGCGTCGCTGTCTTCTGCCTGCAATGCCCAGAACACATCTTTCGAAATACCCAGAACGTTATTCACCACAACATTCGACAGCGATTTGTGCCAGCCCTGGCTGTTATCAATAGCGGCGCGCAGGCCGCAGGCGTAAGCCGGGGCGGGAAACGTTTCGTTATCATCCGTCAGGGGGTTGTAAGCGATAAAGTCCGGCCAGATCAGCATCAGCTCGCGGTATGCGAAGGTTTTGCGATAAGCGATAGCCTCCGCCATGGTCGCGCAGCCGTTGCAACCGGCATAAACAAAAGCCCGCAGATTCTGGGCAATCACGCAAAGTTGTGACGTCACTTCCTCGGTGTCGTAGTCCGGCACCGCCAGGATGCGCGGCCGATAGCCGGTTTTGGCTTCCGCTGTCAGCAGGGCATATATTCCCGTGTAGCTGTCGCCATCTGTTCCGCCAATAACGGCCTGAGACTGGCTGGGGCCGTTACCGGAAGCCTCTTCCACCCGGACAATCACAACACGCGGACTGCACTGATCGGAAATGGCTTTGAGGGTTTTGTAAAGTGACCCGGTTTTACCTGCCTTGCCGAGGACGTTACGCACCCGTGTCAGCAGAACCGGCGTATTGAGCGGGAAGGTTTCCGGATCGGCGTCATCAGCAACAGCAACAATACCGATTACACTGGAATCAATGTCATTGATTGCCTGCTGTAGGTCGGTATTTTCGCGAGAGCGGACGCCGTGAAAACGAGTTTCAGACATAAGTTCACCATCATGTTGCTCTTTGAGTTCAGGGCCATATTCAACGTTAAGTCTGCTGGCGTCGCCTGGTTGCCGGTCTGCCCGTTCGCTGACAACAAAAAGGGATTCAGCCCCGCGCGCGGGCATGGAATCATCAGCATAAAACGGGGGAGTTATGTCGATAGCAGACACGCTGACAACAGCAGCCGAAGCGTATGTAGAAAAATTAAGTGAGGTCGTAAAGACACCGGATTTTAGTATCACGCTGGGTGGGGTTGCCCTGACCGAACTGGCCGACCGCATCACCTCGTTATCTGTTACAGATAACAACGGTTTTGATGCTGACCAGCTAACCCTGTCAGTAGATGACTCTGACGGGGTAACAGATTTACCCCCACGTGGTGCGGAGCTGGCGGTGTCCATCGGCTGGATGGGTGAGGCGTTGATTTACAAAGGTCTCTACACCGTTGACGAGGTGGGGCATAGCGGGCCGCCGGATGTTATCGACATCACCGCGCACAGCGCTGATTTTCGCGAAGAGATGAACGTCAGGCGGGAGGTGTCCTGGCATGATTTGACGGTAGAGCGGGTGGTATCGGCCATTGCCCGGCGCTATGACCTGAAGCCGATGATTAGCGAGGCCCTGATCGACATTGAGATCGACCATGCGGATCAGACCGAAGAGAGCGACATGTCGTTTTTAACGCGCATGGCGGAGATGTTGGGGGCCATTGCCACCGTGAAAAATGGCTGTCTGCTGTTTATCCTGCCTGGGGGCGGCGTTAGTGCATCTGGTAGGGCGCTGCCATCGGCTGAGATAACCCGTGCCAGCGGAGATCGTCACAGGTTCCGCATTGCCGATCGCGATGCTTACACCGGCGTGCGGGCGTACTGGCTGGATCTTAATTTCGGCAAGAAAAAACCGGTCAAGGTCACTAAGCGCAAAACAAATACTGCCAGAAAAAAGGCTGAGGAGAAAAGCAGCCGGCCGGAGGGGGATTACATGGAGGGCGCTGAAGGTAACGTGTATGTTTTGCGTAAAACCTATCAGAACGAAACGGCGGCCAGGCGCGCAGCTGCGGCAAAATGGATACAACTCCAGAAAGGCGCGGCACAGTTTTCGATAACCCTGGCGCGCGGCCGCGCCGATTTATATCCGGGTATGCATCTGACCGTGTCGGGCTTTAAGCCTGAAATTGATACTCAGGATTGGATCATTGCCAGAGCGGAACATGTGATCGGTGATAACGGATTTACCACGAAAATGGAGCTTGAGGCGAAAATAAGCGACTGGATTGCAGAAACTGAACAGTAGCGGCCATAATAGCCGTGAGTTCAACTCCCTATGGGAGATCATCATGTTTGTTTGTCCCTACTGCGGCGCAAACGCCCGCACCCGCACCAGCCGCCGGTTAAGCGAGTTCACCATCCGGCAATATCATCAATGCCAGAATCTTGAATGCAGCGAGTCATTCACGACACTTAACACCTTAGAGCGCAGAGTAACGAAGCGCTCAACCAGCGCAGATCCTTTGCCTCCTGGATTTATCCCCGGCGACGCTTTCCCGGCTTCTCATTACGGGAACAGTCAACTTAGTCTTGCGGTATAAAAATAGCCCCCTGTAAAGGGGGCTATTCTTGTCAATGTGGTCGATATGTGGACACTTTTGAAATAAATCCTTTTATTTCAATTTATTAAATCCCAAAAAAAAGCCCCCCCCGGGGGGGGGGGGGGGGGGGGG
>NZ_GL882872.1:6910-7323 GCF_000195655.1 Klebsiella sp. MS 92-3 | reverse complement strand
GGGCGAGGGGGAAAAACTCATTGATTATGGAATGATCTGTTCTCTGGTCAGTTCGAGAACAGGGGCTACTCTACGGGGGAAAAGTGCAGGCAAGATGGAGAAAACGTGGAGATTCAGGCTAAAATCCCCGGGCATTCAGGAAAGGGAGGAACAATGAAAAAGCTACTGGCTATTCTGCCACTGGTATTAGCCGGCTGTGCCCAGCCGCAGCCCACTGCGCCGACGAAAACCATCGGCATGCCCAACCCCGCGGCGGTATACTGTCAGCAATCCGGCGGCACCCGGGTGCCGGTGCAAACGCCGCAGGGCGTCAGCACCCAGTGCAAACTACCCAGCGGCGAAACCCTCGACGAGTGGGCGCTGTGGCGCCGGGATCATCCGGCTAAATCGTAACCGGCAGGGGCGCCCCCCCC
>NZ_GL882872.1:0-6827 GCF_000195655.1 Klebsiella sp. MS 92-3 | reverse complement strand
GCTGGCGTTGCGCCAGCGCCGCCAGCCGCAGGCCCGTTTCGCGATGGGCGTCGAGCTCCTGACGATAGCGCTGGCTGAAGTGGGCGAAATCGATCGCCTCGCCGTGAAAGGCTTTGCGCAGCTCAGCGGAAGGCGTTAACTCCTTACACCACTCATCACAGGCCAGCGCCTCTTTTTTAATCCCCCGCGGCCAGAGACGGTCGACCAGCACCCGATAGCCGTCGCTGCTTTCCTGCGGGTCATACACCCGTTTACACTGAATCATCATCCTGCTCCTTCTGTGCCATCCAGGCGAGCAACTGCGGGATTTGCCCGTCGGAAAATACCGTGATGCCGTGGGCGCGGAGTAGGTCGGCGGCCACGCCGGCGCCCGCTTTGCGCCGTCCGCGAAAGGAACCGTCATAGACAAACTGGCTGCCGCAGGTAGGGCTGCCGTCGGTGAGTAACGCTGCCTGACAGCCCGCTTCCCGGGCGGCGCTGAGCGCCAGCCAGGCGGCCAGCTGATAATGTCCGGTGACGTCGCGGCCGTCGCTTTCCACGATCCGCGCCCGTCCGGCAAGCACATCGCCGCCGGTACCGCCGAGGATCTCCGCCGGCAGTCGGGGCGTAGGCAGACCGGCCGCCAGCTCCGGGCAGTGGATCACCAGCCGCCCCGCCTGCTGCCAGCGGGACAGCGTCGCCGCCAGCTGTGCCTTCTCACTACCGTTATACCGCACCTGGAATCCCATCAGGCAGGCGCTGACCAAAAGCTTATTTTTCATTCTCTCTCCCTTACGCGCTTTTTCCAGTATACCTCACCCGTCGGCCACGGCGGTGGGGTGAAAATAAGGATTGTGTTCCACAGGCGGGATCGCTATTCTGACGTGCCTTGTGCTGTCCGTCTCGTCCAGACATAAGGAACCTGCTATGAAAACTCCTTTACGCCTCGCCCTTGTCGGCGATTATCACCCCGATATTGTTGCCCATCAGGCCATTCCCCTGGCGATAGACGATGCCGCCGCCGTGCTGGAGCAGCCGGTGAAATATGACTGGCTCGCCACCCCGTCGATCGCCTCCGGCGAGGCGCTGGCGGAGTACGATGCCATCTGGGTCGTTCCCGGCAGCCCGTATCGTCACCCGGAAGGCGCGTTTACCGCGATCCGCTATGCCCGGGAAAACAGCATTCCTTTCCTCGGCACCTGCGGCGGCTTTCAGCACGCGGTGATTGAATACGCCCGCAACGTGCTCGGCTGGCAGGACGCCGGACATGCGGAAACCGACAGCGAAGGGCGGATGGTGATCGCTCCCCTCAGCTGCTCGCTGGTGGAGACCTCTGCCGTCGTCGAGCTGCGGGCGAATACGCTGATTGCCCGCGCCTATGGCCGGGAGAGCATTGAAGAGGGCTACCACTGCCGGTACGGCGTGAGCAGCGCGTTTGCGGCGGAGCTGGAGCAGGGCGATCTGCGCGTCACCGGCTGGGATGAAGAGGGTGAGATCCGCGCCGTCGAGCTGGTGACGCACCCGTTTTTTGTCGCCACCTTGTTCCAGCATGAGCGTCACGCGCTGGACGGGCGTCCCGCGCCGCTGGTGCAGGCGTTTCTCCGCGCCGCGGCACAATAATTCCACCGGCAGCGGGCGCTGCCGGTCATCTTCAGGGGTGAATTTCCCGATCACGTCCGGCGAGCGCGCCGCAGACCGCCATCACCAGCGAAATCAGCGCCACCGCCAGCAGCGGAATATGCCAGTCGCCATTGGCATCATGGATCCTGCCCATCAGCGGCGGCCCGCAGGCGGCCAGCAGATAGCCGACGCTCTGCGCCATCCCTGACAGCGCCGCGGCCTGATGCGCCGAGCTGGCGCGCAGGCCGATAAACGTCAGGCCGAGGATCATGGTGGCTCCGGAGCCAAAGCCGAACAGCAGCGTCCAGCCGATCGCCAGCTCAGGCAACAGCCACAGCCCGGCGGCGCTGATGGCGCACATCAGGGCGACCAGCACCGCGATCCCGCGCTGGTCGCGCAGCCGATGCAGGATCAGCGGTATCGCCAGGCCGGGCGCGGCGGTCGCCAGCTGCAGCAGGCCATGCAGCGAGCCGGCCTGCGCTTCGCTATAGCCCATACTCTGCAGAATCGACGGCAGCCAGCCGATAATCACGTAATAGACCAGCGAGTTGATGCCGAGGAACAGCGTCACCTGCCAGGCCAGCGCCGACCGCCAGATCCCCCGGTTATGCATAGCGCCTGAGCCGGTCAATGGCGTCTCCGCCCGGCACCGGGACTGCGGCAGCCAGCTGAGGAGCGCCAGTAGCGGGAAGACCATCAGCAGCAGCAGCGCCCCGCGCCAGCCGAATCCGGCCATCGCCACGGGGACCACCAGCGCCGAACCAAGCGCCGCCGCGCCGCCCATCGTCAGGGAATAGGCGCCGGTCATCCGCGCGACATGCTGCGAGAAATCCCGTTTAATCAGCCCGGGCAGCAGCACGTTACCCAGCGCAATGCCGCAGCCGATCACCGCCGTGCCGATAAACAGCAGCGCAGCGGAGGGCAGGGAGCGCAGGGCAATGCCGGCGCAGATCAGCAGCATCGCCAGCAGCAGGCTGCGTTCCATGCCGAACCGGCGGGCAACCCCTGCCGCCAGCGGCGAGACAAGGCCAAAGGCCAGCAGCGGCAGGGTAGTGAGCAGCCCGGTCTGCGCGGTGGTCAGGCCATAGTCGCTACGAATCGCGTCCAGCAGCGGCGCCGCGCCGGTAAAGACCACGCGCAGGGTGGTGGCGATGAGCAGGATACCGGCAATCAGCAGCGCGGGGCGGCGGCCGGTAGAGGAGATCACAGAAGACATATCATTCTCAAGGTAACTAACGAGGGGGGTTACGATAGCGGCTTTGTCCCTCGTTTAAATCAAGCTAAAATGACAGATTATCGCTAATATCGGACAATATGATGATTGGACTGGGGCTGGATGGCTATGAACCGGACAGTGGCCACGAATCGGCCATTGCCTTTCGTATCCGGGTGGTGGAGGCGGAGCAGTATATTCCGGCGCATTCCCACCGTAAGGGGCAGCTGATCCTTGCCCTGCACGGCGCCTTGACCTGCGAGGTGGAGAACGCAATGTGGATGGTGCCGCCGCAGTATGCGGTGTGGGTTCCGGGGCAGCTGTCCCACAGTAACCGCGCTACCCCCGGCGCCCAGGTATGCTTCCTGTTCATCGAGCCGGGCGCCGCGCCGATGCCGGATCGCTGCTGTACGTTAAAGATTTCCCCGCTGGTGCGAGAGCTGATCCTTACTCTGGCGGAGCGCGGCGGAGAGTCGCTGGCCGCCCCCGCCACGGCCCGGCTGGTGCAGGTTCTGTTTGATGAGCTGCCCCGCCAGCCGCAGGAGCACCTGCAGCTGCCGGTATCAAACCACCCGAAAATTCGTCAAATGGTGACGATGATGGCTGAGGATCCGGCGCGCTGGCAGACCCTGAGCCAGTGGGCGGCGGTGTTTGCGATGAGCGAGCGGAATCTGGCCCGCCTGGTAGTGCGCGAAACGGGGCTGAGCTTTCGCCGCTGGCGCCATCAGCTGCAGCTGATCCTCGCGCTGCAGCTGCTGATCCGCGGGCAGACGGTGCAGCAGACGGCTCAGGCGCTGGGCTACGATTCCACCACCGCCTTCATCACCATGTTTAAAAAAGGGCTCGGGCAGACACCGGGCCGCTATCACGGTAGCCTGGCTACGACTTCCCAATAAACAAAGAGATGATCCCGGCGGCAATCAGCGGCCCGACCGGGACGCCGCGAAACAGGGCGACGCCGAGTACTGTACCGACCAGCAGCCCGGCCACCAGATGCGGCTGGGAGCCCATCAGGGAGACGCCGCGCCCGCCGAGCCACGAAACAAACACCCCGACCGCAATCGCCAGCAGCGATTTCCAGTTCATAAAGGAGTGGATCAGCGTCGAGGGCGGCAGCGTGCCGCTGGCGATAGGCGCCATCACGCCGATGGTCAGAATAATGATCCCGACGGTCAGTCCCTGTTTCTCAACCCAGGGAAAGAAGGCGTTCAGCGGCGTGACGCGCACGATAATCAGCACGAGGATGGAGATCGCCACGGTGGTGTTATGACTGATAAAGCCGAGCGCCGCCAGACCCAGCAGGATCAACAGGGTGGTATCAAACATGTACAGAGGTCCTTGCCAAAATAAGAATGCCAAAAATATCCCGCTTACTCTACGCATCGTGGCGTGAATAAACAGGATTTTTACGCCATGCGGCGGAAATCTGGGCGGATGCCCGGTTAGCTAAGACGGCGAAAGGTCGCGATCTCTGGTCGGGCGATATGTAAATAGTCTTCGGTGTCGAGAATGATCGACCGGTCCAGGCGCCCGGCGTTAAAGGCGATTTGTGGAAAGCGTTCAAACAGCAGCGGGTCCGCCACCAGCCGCAGCGCCGGATGGAAACTGAAGGGGGGAATGGCGCCGAACACGCAGGCGGTGAGGGCCTCCACCTCCGCCGGGCTGGCCAGCGAGGCTTTGCTGCCGCCGATATGCCGGGCCAGGCTGGCGAGGTCGGCCTGCCGATCGGCGGCGAGGATCGCCAGCACATGCTGGTTGACGCCGTTTCCTTTCACTTTACAGACTAACGCTTTCGCGCCCTGGCCAAGCGCGGTGCCGCGGATTGCCGAGACGGCTTCGCACTGACCGACCGCCTCGTGCGCCATCACCCGGTAGCGGGCCCGGTGCTCGTCGAGCAGCGCGCACAGCCGCTGGTGGATATTACCTTCTACTGCTTCAAGCATAGCGTCCTCCTGACATCATAAAGCAGCCAGCTTAGCGCTGTTGCGCCGGCCTGCCAACGGTGGGCCGGGAAATTCACCATTCGCTCATTATTACTTCACAGTGCTGTGGTGCAATCCCGCAGGCGCAGATGAGTTTTGTAAATAAAAAAAAGAATGATTTTCATTTTCAATCGAACTTTTTTTATTTCGCTCAGTCTCTATCGGACGACACAGAATATTAATAATTGCCGTAATGAGGTTAGGATGATGCACGATGCAACCATGCAGGGTTCCCCACGCAAGAAATTTAATAAAATAAGGGAGCTCAACAGACGGCGGAATTACTTTACTAAGAAAGTACGTAATGCCCTGCGGGTGGGGGTGGCGAAAGCGCTCTGGGATCGCCGACGCCGTCAGCCGGTAGATTTGTCGTCTGCGAAAACCGTCCTGTTGATGCGCAATGAGGGGGCGGTCGGCGATGTAGTGGTGGATTCCGCGCTGGTGAAATGCCTGCATCAGTCAGGCTATATCGTTGATTTTTTGCTGACGACCTCTAACAGCCAGGTGATGCGTTATAACCCGCGGATCCGCCATATTTATGAAGCTGACCCGGTCACGTCCGCTGATTTTTTGCGTAAATTTAATCATAACGTTCCTCGCGACGTTATTAATGAACTGGCTAATAATAAGTACGATATTATTATTGACCCTTCGCTGTTCGATATTCCCGTGCATCGCCTGCGGCTTTTCCGACAAATAAAAGCCAAATCAGTGCTCGGGTTTAATAAATGGCCATCGATTAAGCACTACTCCCACTCTTTTGATTTTGACTGCCAGCGCTGGCACGTGACGAAAACGTTCGAGCTGATCGCCGATTATCTCCAACTGGACACCCGCGGGCTGGACGCTTACGACCTGGCGGTGCCCGGGCCGATTATGCAGGAGGTGGCGCAGTATCTGGCGTCGCTAAGCGGAAAAGCGGTGGTGATTAATATTTTTGCCGGCCATGCCGACCGCAGTCTCTCGCAGACGCAGCTGGCGGAACTGCTCGACAAACTGCTGGCCCGCCACCCGGGGAGCGCGGTTATTCTGCTCGATCACCGGCGCGAGATCCGCATCCCGCTGCCGCCGGAGGTGGTGATTAACCCATTTAACACGTTACACCATGCGATGGCGCTGATCGCCCAGGCGGAGCTGATTATCTCCCCGGACACCTCGGTGGTGCACATGGCGGCGGCGTGGAACAAACCGCTGATCGCGGTCTATAAGGACGTTCTGCTTAATAACCGGCTGTGGGCCCCGGGCTATGACAACGCCAGGCAGATCATTGTTAAATGCGGGAAGGTCCATCAGCATCGCGGGCTAGTGGATAGAATTATAGCGGCGCTACCGGAGACGCTGTGAGGCGATGAGGGGAGACAGGTAGGGCTCACCTGCTGGCCGTATGCAAGAGCCAGCAGGTGAGCGAAGGTTGCATTGCCAGTCTGCAACCGCCGCTATTGTACTGCTGCCCGCGGCTCTGCCACATCCGGGAAAGCTCTTAAAGAGATGGTCGCCGCGACTGACGGGCGGGATCACTCTTCAGTGAGCCACATATCCGCCTCTTCAAACATCTCCTGCACCGTGCGGCTGATCAGCTCTTTTTCATGCTTGCTGGCGTCGGTGTTGATCGCCGGCAGCGTCATCATCGGCTTCACCCGCACTTCCGCCTCCGGGAAAATGCGCTGCATGCGTTTGGTCAGCTCGTTAAGAATGGCCTCTCTGGCGCCCGGCAGCCCGGCAAAATTGCGCTTGTCATAAATCAGTTCCACAAACATCTTCTGTCCTCTGTATGCTGATCGCGGGCGATAGTTTTACTGTATTAATGTACAGTGTCAAGCGAATGCCGCGGCGCTGCGCATCTACCACCTCGCGCGGCGGGCGGGCTGCGCGCAAAAGCAGCAAACGGTTCGCTGGTGCTGAAGAAGACCCCTATTGACATCAAGGAGTTATTTCAGTGCTGGCGATTGATAGCTGGAGCCGATATTGACCGGTAAAATTGGCAAAACTACTGTATATATATTCAGTGTGCGCCGGGAGACCGGTTAGAGATC
>NZ_GL882871.1:408-4194 GCF_000195655.1 Klebsiella sp. MS 92-3 | reverse complement strand
TGCCTCATCGCTAACTTTGCAACAGTGCCCACCGTTGAACGTCACATCCGGGGCAAATGGGCCTGCGACAGCTGCGAGACGTTGATCCAGGCACCGGTGCCACCGCAGGTGATCGACAAAGGCATCCCCACCGCTGGCCTGCTGGCCCAGGTGCTGGTGGCCAAGTATGCCGACCATCTGCCGCTGTACCGTCAGGAACGCATGTTCGGCCGTGCCGGCCTGGAAATCCCGCGCTCCACCCTGGCCGAATGGGTGGGTGCCTGTGGTGTGCAGTTGCAGCCGCTGGTGGATGCGTTGAGAAATACTCTGCTGGAACACAGTGTTCTGCATGCCGATGAAACCCCGGTCAGCATGCTGGCCCCGGGCAAGAAGAAAACCCACAAGGCCTACGTCTGGGCCTACTGCACCACACCGTTTGCCGACCTGAAGGCAGCTATTTACGACTTCGCACCCAGCCGTGCAGGCGAACACGCCCGAACCTTCCTGGGTGACTGGCGGGGCAAGCTGGTCTGTGATGATTACGCTGGCTACAAGGCCGGGTTCGGCAACGGCATTACCGAAATCGGCTGTATGGCCCACGCCCGGCGCAAGTTCTATGACCTGCACGAGGCCAACAAGAGCGAATTGGCGGCCAAGGCCTTGGAATACATCGGTGGACTCTACGAGATCGAGCGGGAAACCAAAGATCTGCCACCGGATATGCGGCGGGAAATCCGGCAAACCAAAGCCAAACCCCTTGCCGATGCGCTGCATCAGTGGATGCTGGCCCATCGCCAGAAAGTGCCGGATGGCTCCGGCACGGCCAAAGCCCTGGATTACAGCCTCAAACGTTGGGAAGCGCTGACGCGCTACCTGGACGATGGCGCTGTGCCCATCGACAACAACTGGGTGGAAAACCAGATCCGACCCTGGGCGCTGGGGCGCAGCAATTGGCTGTTTGCGGGTTCACTGCGCAGTGGTCAACGTGCGGCTGCGGTCATGACCCTAATACAGTCAGCGAAGCTGAATCGGCATGATCCCTATGCCTACCTGAAGGATGTGCTGACTCGCCTGCCGACACAGAAGAACAACGCCATCGACGAGCTATTGCCCCACAACTGGAAACCGGCCATACCTAACAAGGTGTAGGCCGGACGTGTATGGAGAGCCTTCTTCGAAAGCTGGACAAGGTGCCAACTCTAGACGGCAGGATATGCCCTGGGAGATCGATGAGAGAAAGAGGAGGCCATAAGTAGAAAATTTCCCAAGCGACTGGTGGCTCGCTAGGCATACGTGTCGTGTTACTCCTAAGTTATTAGACACACTAGATTTTCCGGGCTTTGCTGGGCTGCGGGTGTCGCAGGTGTATGCCGCACGGAGATCGCAGTTAAACCTGATACTAGGCCGGCTCATGCACTAGCCGGATGTCGATTTCTCTGTCGACATACTTCCACTCCACCGAGGCCCGGAGTTCGGCCAAAAGCCTGTTAAAGCCCGGCTCATCAGACGGGGAATATTCGAACCACGTCAAGAAGTCGAAGGGTTCGCTCTCGCCCAGGTCCCGACAATGGTGGAGACGACGGGCCACAGCAGGGAGATATTGGAGCCCAATGTGAATGTGACGGGACTGCTCCTCAAAAATCTTCCGGCGTTCGTCTTGAGCCAGTCCCCACCATGAGGGGTTTTTCCGGATAGGGATCAGGGCGGCACAGGTGGCCTCTGCTCGACCCAAACTTGGCTGCTTCGCCACGAGACGATCCTTCTCTTCACGCACGACATAACGCTCGTTACTCGTTATCCCGCGAAGAAGCCATTTGGTGCCCAAAGGCTGCGGCGAAACAGAGCCAGCGGCTACGTCGAGCCGGGGGATTCCAGGGAGAGGGGCTCCCGCCACGGCATCCATCCGAACAACGCGCCAAACACCCGTTTCTCCACCAGCGAACGTAAATAATCGTGTATTCATCAGTTTCCTCTCAGGCCTTTCGCCTATTTCTCAGCCAACGCAAAACCGGCATTGCCCGGCGCAACCACTGAAACAAATATAAAAGGTTCGGGGCCAGAGTTCATTGCACCATGTACCTGCCCAGGTTTTGCGATCGCAATATCTCCAGCTTTAAGATGAGTGACTATGCCGTTACCTTGATGATATTCGGCTTCACCTGAGATAACCGTCCAAGTATCTTGGCCGTGAGGATGTACATGGGAAGCTATTTCCTGCCCAGGGTGGGCGTGCCAAACAACGACGACAGAGTCATTGGTTTCCAGAACAACCGAACGAATCGGTTCGCCGTTAGACGGACGAACATATTCATCCACCGAAAAAATCCGCGATTCAGTTTCTGCTCTCATGTTCACACCCATTTAAAACTGATTGGACACGTACTCTAAACGCAACTGCGCCTGGACAGCACATGAAGATATGTACCTAAGCGCCCTTCGGGAAAACTATGCTCTGGCGCACAGAGACCGTCAATACTCCGTCGTGGGTAGGCATGACATAACGGGAGGAGACGGGCGACGCTTTGGTCATATGTACATGAGAAGGTGGCTCGCCCGCTCGGCAGGGTTGTTGTCGATGGGCAGGTGTCCCCCTTTCGATGTAGCGGATCAGCTTTAACCAGTTGCTCGCAAGGCAATTGATTGCTTGCCCAAGGCACTTTGACGACGTGACCTGGGGAGGGGTTTTGTCCAGCCTAGCTTTCAGTTGCTCCAGGAAAGCCTGGCTTTGCGACTGGCGCGTCTGGTATCGCTGGGCATCGCCCGCCTCTTCCATGTCGCGCTCGATGCCGTAGAGCTTGTTGATAAGAGTCAGTGCCATCTCCGCTCGGCCGATCTTGCCCTTGGATTGAGTTTTCTGATGAACTTGCGCCGCGCATGCCCAGCAACCTATACGCTCGACGCCTTTCTGCCTCCAGGAGGCGCTGCGGCACCTCCTGGGTACGGCTAGCGGTGTAATTGAACAGGATGACCGGAAGATTTGGTGGGCCACCGCGATCTCCTCAGTAGCTATAGCCAAACAGGTTGGGTATGAGAAGTTCAAGGGGGGGCGAGCAAAGCCCCCGTTCCAATTGATTCTCTATTCCACACAAATGGCGATATAAGCCGGCGGGTGATGACGACCCTGGAAGCTCTGGCATCGAGAGTGGATGTCTACTCCATCGACGAGGCGTTTCTGGATCTGACCGGAATCGACCGGGTGGTAAGCTTCGAGCCTTTTGGTCGGCAGGCGATTTGGCTCAAGGTGGAATCACCGGACGGTTACGATACAACGGTCAACGCTTGCGCCTGCTGTCGATTGACACCCCGGAAACCTACAAGCCCAGGTGCGACGCCGAGCTGACGAAGGGCCGCGAGGCAACCGCACGCCTCCGCGAACTGGTTGCCAACGCTCAGCGCATCGAGGTTGTCGATTCCGGCCAAGCCGACAAGTACGACCGCCGCCTTGTTCACCTGCTGATCGACGGGCGGGACGTGGGGCAAACCCTCATGGCCGAGGGGTTAGCCGTTGAGTGGAGGCCCGGCCCGAATGCGTGGAGGGAACGCCGTCGCCACTGGTGCGGATACTGATCGCTTTTCAGCTTGAGCCAGGAGCGCCCCGCCGCAGTGATCGGCACTTGTGTCGATCCGAGGAGGCGCAAGAGCCACAAGCCCCTGATAGGACCACGTAACGCGGCCATGCCACTAGAGCACGGCCGCTTTTTTCTTTTAAAAACAAAAATATAAAAAAATCCTGTTGCTTGAGCCGGTGGTATTGTGGGCAACTGCCGACCTGTTGGCAGGGTGGGGGCAACCGCTCGCGGGTGTCCC
>NZ_GL882871.1:0-312 GCF_000195655.1 Klebsiella sp. MS 92-3 | reverse complement strand
CGGTTGTCCCTGGCCTGTCAATGGGGAACCGCGAAGCGGTTAGGCAGGTATCCGGCTTGCCGGATTGTCCATAATTCCACGGGCTGTTTTCCCCAGGGCTACACGTTTTATATATGTTTTTTTTGTTTTAAAGAGTTTTAGGGAATCAGAAGGCAAAATTTACCTTCATTATCAGTTGCTTATAGAACCCCTCGGTGGGTAATAGACGGTTTCCGGTGGGTAATAGACGGGGTTGGGTGGGTAAACGACGGAACCGGGTGGGTAATAGACGGACTATCCACAGGCTGGATCGCCGGATCGATCCCCTCCCGT
>NZ_GL882870.1:0-504 GCF_000195655.1 Klebsiella sp. MS 92-3 | reverse complement strand
AAGTTTTTAATATCACCGGCAACTTCCTTAGCTACATTTTTATATTTTTCTCCAAGATACTCGCCAAGTTTATCCCCCATACCAGACACAAGTTCACTAGCCTTTAGCAAGGCTTCTTTTTCATTTTTTTCTTTTTCTTCCTTCCTAAATAATAAAAACTGGCTCACAAACCTCTTCACAAGTTTATTGTTATATTTCGGTCCCTTCCAGTTCACATAATCAACTCTCATTTTATCAATATTACTATCTGGAACAGTAACCTTGACATACTGACCTTTTCTGGTGTGAAAAGTATATACCTCTGTACCTTTAATTGATTCCGCATCAATTAATTTTGCTAATAATGAATATTCTGGATTTGACGAAATATAACGACCAGGTTTCGAGTTGTCAGGTGTAATTGTTATCTCTCCAGCCTTAGCACTCGATCCATCACCATTATTACCTCTATTTCCACTATTCCCACCTGGTTTAGGCTTTGAATTATTGTCCCCATGAAATGTA
>NZ_GL882869.1:159049-161732 GCF_000195655.1 Klebsiella sp. MS 92-3 | reverse complement strand
AAAAAAAAAAAAAAAACCCCCCCGCGCGGGGGGGGGGTTTTTGATGCGTTCAATCTTATTTCTTACGGGCGTATTTCAGGGAGTCCAGCGCCACGGCGAAGATAATAATCGCCCCCTTAATAATGTACTGCCAGTAAGGGTTGACGCCGATATAGGTCAGGCCGTAGTTGATGACGGTGAAGATAATCACCCCGGTCACCACGCCAAACACCGTCCCTACCCCGCCGCTGAACGATACGCCGCCCACCACACAGGCGGCGATGGCGTCCAGTTCATACATAAAGCCGAGGTTATTGGTCGCCGAACCGATACGTCCGGCTTCCAGCAGGCCGCCGAAGGCGTAGAACACGCCGGAGAGGGCATAGATCATCAGCAGGTTTAACGCTACGTTAACCCCGGAGACCTTCGCCGCTTCCGGGTTACCGCCGATAGCGAAAATGTTTTTGCCAAAGCGCGTCTTGTTCCACAGGATCCAGACAAAGAAGACGGCAATCAGCGCGTAGAAGGTAATGTAGGACAGGCGGAAGGAGCCCAGCGCCACAAACCCCTGCGCGAAATGGGAGAAGTGGCTGTCGAAGCCGGAGATCGGCGACGCGCCCACGAAGTCGTAGTACAGCGAGTTAATGCCGTACACGATGATCATGGTGCCGAGAGTGGTAATAAACGGCGTCACGTTCAGGTAGGCAATGACGATCCCGTTAATCAGGCCGATGACCGCCCCGATGGCGCACACCAGCAGGATCACCAGCGGGATCGGCATGGTCGCCATATCCGGGAATACCTTATTGGCATTATCCACCGCCTGCAGCATGGTGGCGGCAATTACCGCCGCCAGACCCACCTGACGGCCGGCGGAGAGGTCGGTCCCCTGCGTGACGATAAGTCCGGCCACGCCGAGGGCAATAATAATACGCACCGAGGACTGGGTCAGAATATTACTCAGGTTGAGCAGACTTAAAAATGTCGGATCCTGGAAAATAATAATGGCCAGCAGGACCAGAAGGACAACATATATCCCACCCTCTTTCAGGTAAGTGAGAAAACTCTTTTTATTTAACGCACTCATGTGAAGCCCCTGATCTTAAAGGTGCAATGACGCAAGACGCAGTATTTCGTTTTGCGTGGTGGTTTTAGTCTCAACAATGCCCGCGACCAGGCCGTTGCTCATCACCAGAATGCGGTCGGTAATCCCCAGCAGTTCCGGCATTTCGGAAGAAATAATAATGATCCCTTTGTCTTTTTTAGCCAGTTCGGCAATCAGCTGATAGATTTCAAACTTGGCGCCGACGTCGATACCGCGCGTTGGCTCATCCAGCATCAGGATCTCCGGCTGGGTCAGCAGCCAGCGGCCTATAATGACCTTTTGCTGGTTACCACCGGAAAGCGAGCCAATCTGCGTATGCTGACCGGGGGTTTTGACGCGCATCGAGTCAATAACCCATTGGGTATCGCTCTTCATTCGCGAGTTATCCAGCAAGCCGATGCTGTTTTTATATTTCTTAATATTGGAGATCAGCGAGTTAAACCCGATATCCAGATAGGCGTAAATCCCGGTAGAGCGCCGCTCCTCGGTCACCAGCGCAAAACCGTGGTTAATCGCCTCGTTGGCGCTGTGGTTGTTGATCTTCTTGCCGTGCAGCGTGATGGTGCCGCTGGCCTTCTCACGGATGCCGAACAGGGTCTCCACGATGTCGGTGCGTTTAGCGCCCACCAGGCCGGCGATACCGAGAATTTCGCCCTTATGCAGGTCAAAGGAGACATCGCGAATGGAGGGCTGGCGCAGCGAGGTGAGATTGCGCACCTGGAGGATCACTTCGCCCGGAGTGTTTTCGCGATCCGGAAAACGCTGGTTAAGCGAACGCCCGACCATCATGGCGATGATCTTATCCATATCCAGCCCTTCCAGCGGCTGGGTGGCGATCCACTGGCCGTCGCGCAGGATGGTTATTTCATCGCACAACTGGAAAATTTCTTCCATTTTATGCGAGATATAGACGATACCGCAGCCGCGATCTTTCAGCTTACGGATGATCTTAAACAGATGGTTGACCTCTTTTTCCGTCAGCGATGACGTCGGCTCATCCATGATGACGATTTTGGCGTCATAGGAAAACGCCTTCGCGATCTCAATCATCTGCATCTGAGATACCGATAAGGTACCGACGCGGGCGCGCGGATCGATATCAATATCCAGCTCATCAAAAATGGCCTTGGTATCCCGGTACATTTTGTCCTGATCGACAAACATGCCTTTAGTTGGATAGCGCCCGAGCCACATGTTATCCATGACCGAACGCTGTAATACCAGGTTTAATTCCTGATGCACCATCGAAATACCGTTTTCCAGGGCTTCTTTCGCCGAATGGAAATCGATCTCTTTTCCCTGAAAAAGAATGCTACCGGAATCTTTTTGATAGATCCCAAAAAGGCATTTTAATAATGTCGATTTACCGGCGCCGTTCTCACCCATTAACGCATGAATGGAGTGCGGACGAACCTTCAGGTTGACATTATCAAGAGCCTTGACGCCAGGAAACGATTTGTTGATGTTGCTCATCTCCAACAAATATTCGCCTGACCGTTCGCTATTATTGCTGACCATAGTTATACCTGGCTGCGTTCATGCAAGCCCCGTCCGGCGCACTAGCGCCAGCAGGAGTCTGGTTCTGTATCAGGAATAATC